>CAMDBY010000040.1 GCA_945889575.1 Bifidobacterium breve | reverse complement strand
CTGCCCTCCGAGGCGAGGCGTAACCGGGGCGAGACCAGCATCCAAGCGGTGCTACTCGTCCCGGCGATTCTCGGGATCTTCTTTCTCGGTGTTCACGCAACCGCGCTAGCCCATGGTGCCCATGTTGCGAATGCTGCAGCCATTCGTGGGGCTCAGATTGCTGCATTCTCGAATAGCGAAGGAAATGACGTTGTGCTGGCCCTGAATGTAATGGAACAAGTGGTCTCTGACTTGGGTTCTCATATGTATTCCGCACCATCATTAGAAATTAGTAGCAAGTCCGTCCGCGTCACAGTGAAAGTGGCGATTCAGTCAGTAGTTCCATTTCTTCCTGCATCGGTGACACGGTCAGCAATTGTTAGCCGCGAACAGTTCCTCATGGAGCAAAACAGATGAAAGGGAACACTTCGCGTGGTTCGCTAACTGTGGAAGCTCTCATTCTCGTTCCTGCATTGATGATGTTATTTCTCCTCATCGTGCATGTCGGGCGTTTGACTGATGCGTCGTTTCGAGTACATCGGGCAGCTGATGTAAGTGCACGAATCGCATCTCAATCGAATTCCAATTCAATGATCTCGCGTGGAGTCGCGGCTGCCCATAACGACCTTGTCGGAAGTACATCGATATGTGAACGGGCAAACGTTTTAGTAACAAGGGGTCACATCGGACGTATCCAAACAGTGACGACTTCCATCACGTGTGTTGTTTCATCATCCGGACTTGGGCTTTTGTCCTTGCCTCAACGAACCGTGCGAGCAACGTCCACTGAAGTAGTGGATTATTTCTCAGGCCGATGATGAACAGAAAGAATCAAGGATCTCTTTCAGCCATGATGGTATGTGTCGTAATGGCAACTATGTCGTTGGCAGGTTTGGCCTATGACGGGGGACGAGTTGTGTCGATGTACATGGAAATGTCGGATACAGCACAAAATGCCGCCCGATTGGGGGGACAACAACTCGTTGGTATTCGTAGCGGGCATCCTCGCATTGACGAAGACTTAGCCACCTCAGCGATGCGAGCATATTTGGTGGTTCGCGGACTTACGGGAAAATTTGATGTTCAGGGAGCGAAAGCAACAGTGGAAGTTTCTCAAAAAGTACAAATGAGGATGCTTGGCATCATCGGAATCGGAGACCGCACGATTCGGGTGATTCGAACTGTGGATGTGGTGGATGGCTAATGAATCGCATCCGGTATGTCATAACTTTTTGTGGGCTTATTGCAATTCCAATCTGGTCGCTCTATCAGATTATTTTTATGGTCTGTCAAGACCGCATCAATGGCATCTTGCTCGACGCAACTATCAATCTGTCTGAACTTCTTCTCTTGTTGCATGTACTTGTACTTGCAACTTCCCTTGTAATTTTTCAGGTGCTAATTGTTGGTCGCTCTCGCTTGGCACTTCGAAATCATTTACGGCTCTTCCACAAGCCAATCACATGGATTGGTGCGTCACTGGTGTTTGCTCCGCCCTCACATCATTTGCCAGCTGTAGTGGCACATCAATCTGAAGGCGTCCCAACAACAGGAATTTTCTCACCGGCAGTTGCAGCTGGAGCACTGGCTCATATTTTACGACGACGCAGAGAACAGATTCAGCACATGACCTCACCAGACCGCTTGACGGACTGTGAACTTCAAACAATGGAACATATTCAACGGGGCGCTCAAAACCATAAAGTAAATAATGCCGAGATGATTGACCTGACGAGCAACTCAGATGTAGTCCAGATTTTGAGAGCAGTAGAACGACCCTTGCCAGATCAAACGACTCAAGTTGCGGTCGTAACGGAGTGGGCCCTAGTGGTCAAACTTTTTGGATATCCAGTAGTTGAGAATGAGACCGGGGATGTCGCGCTGTTTAGAAAGCGTCGTGCATTAGAACTTCTGACTTGGCTTGCACTGAACCGAGATAGATCACGACGGTCAGCTGCCCGCACTGCAATGTGGGATTTAGATATCGCTGACTCAACTTTTTCGACGATTGTGTCTGACATGAGAAGAGGTCTTGCAGAACTAGATCAACAATCCGAACGATCTGATTGGGCACCGACTACATACTCTGATGATTTACCGCTAAGCATGCGGGTCATTACGGACGATGTTTTGATGGTGAACGCCTTGGAGAGTTTTCGAAAGGACTCAGAAAATTCTTCTGAGATTGTTAGAGCTCTTTCTGAAGTTCGTGATGTGCCGTTTGCTGGCACTTCGTATTCATGGGCAGATCTGGATGGCACAACAACACGTTTGGTGATCTTGGCGATCACAGCCGCAATGGAAGTTGCGACCTGGGCTCTAGCCACAGGGGATATGGCTGCATTTGAGGTTGCTGTAACTGCCGGGCTGAGGGTGTTCCCGGGACATGAGGAACTGCTGGCCCTTCAGGAAGAAGCGAAATTACGGTGTCATAACTCGGGGTTTCATTCAGTAGCGTGACGGGCATGTTCGGACGAAAGACTCCAGGGATGATTACACCAGCACAAGCCTTGCCGGGGCGCACAGACCAAACGATGCCAGTGCCAGAGGCACATTTCGAAAAGGGCACGTCGCTGACGGGGCCGTGGGCAGAAAAAATGCAGACACTTGTTCTTGGCATGGGTTGCTTCTGGGGAGCAGAGCGTATTTTTTGGCAGCAGCCCGGCGTGCATTCAACAAGTGTTGGATACGCAGGTGGCTACACACCGAACCCAACATATGAAGAAGTGTGTTCAGGTCTTACTGGTCACACCGAAGCGTTGATGGCCGTGTATGACTCGTCGAACTTGTCACTCATGGATATGTTGCGTGTGTTCTGGGAAAACCACAATCCAACGCAAGGCATGCGCCAAGGTAATGACATGGGTACGCAATATCGCAGTGCAATTTATTATGCAAACGATGAACAGCGTATTGCGGCTGAAGAATCACGTGACGCGTATCAAGAATTGTTAACTGCTGCTGGATACGGAGAGATCACAACAGAGATCGCTCCGCTGGCTCACTATTACTTTGCAGAGCCGTATCACCAGCAGTATCTCGGAAAGAACCCGAATGGTTACTGCGGTATTGGTGGTACCGGCGTTAGCTGTTCAATCGGGATTCTTTAATCCACGAACTCGACAGCACCAGCTTCAATCATCTGTTGCTCTGTTGGCTTCTTATACAAAACAACCATGACGATGCCAGCGAAAAGATAAATCGCACCCATCACACGCCATGCATTGAGGTATGGCAACAGATCTGAAGATGAAGGCAAGCGAGGTGGGTTGCTTGAGTACCCACCTACGAGCCTGTTAATCGTTGGTGCAGTGAGAGACAGCGCCAGTGCAGCACCAAGTGCTGAACCAATTTGACGTCCTGTGGTGTTCAGGGCTGAGCCCATAGCAAATTTGTTAGGTGGCAAGAATGCAGTGGCACTACCCGACAGAACTGACATGCTGCAACCGACTCCTGAACCACAGATAATCATGAGTGGCAAGTAGACGGTGAGGAACTGCGGTGTTGGCCCGAGGAAAAGACTGAAACCGAAAGTGCCAATCGTGAGCAGAACTGAACCAAGAAATAGAACACGTCCGTGTCCCCATTTTCCGGCAAGACGCCCCATTGGCGCAGCAAGAATTGCAGCAGTTAATGGACCAGCTGCTGTTGCAAGCCCTGATCTTGTTGGGCTGTATTGCCACACCACTTGTAGCCACTGAATCTGCAACATCCACATGCCAAGGAAGCCGATGGAGAAAAAGAAACCGGACAAGTTTGCAGCAACAACGAACGGCATCTTGAACAAAGATAAATCAAGCAGTGGATCATCGACTGTGCTGCATCGCTTCACAAAGAAACCGAGAAGTATGCAACCAACTGCCATTGCAGCAATCGTGCGCTGATCGATGTAACCCCAGTCGCCACTTTGTACAACAGAAAGTGTCACCAGTGCAACACCTGGCAAACCCAGAGCAGTGCCGATGAGGTCAACGTGCTTTGTGGCTGATGGGTCTTTGCTCTCATGAAGAATTTTGTTACCCAAGTACAGAGTGACGGCACAGAACGGCACGTTGATGAAAAAGAGTGAACGCCAATCCAACCAGTCAACGAGAACGCCACCAATGCATGGTCCAAGTGCTGCAGCTAATCCGCCGACAGCACCCCAGATGCCGATTGCGACGGTGCGCTTCTCGACGGGGAACTCGGGAAGAACTAGTGCAAGTGATGCTGGGGTCAACATGGCGCCGCCAACTGCTTGCACCAAGCGAGCAAGAACAAGCAGCAACGACGTTGGTGCGAAACCGCACAAGATGGAGCCAATACTGAATAGTGCAAGACCACGTAAGAATGAACGCTTGCGACCATTGACGTCTGCGAAACGACCAGCAGTTAACAGACCTGCTGCATACGCAATGTTGTAACCAGAAAACACCCATGTCAGAAGTGTTGGGTGCCCGAGGTCTTCCTCAATCGCTCGACGAGCAACTACAACAATGCTGGTATCGAGTGAAACTAAAAAAGTTGCAATTGCAGTGATGCTGAGTACTTGGTATGCGCGCGACATGCGTGGCTGCTTGATGGTGTCCATATGATTCCCCTAACGAACATATGAACACTAGGTGAACGAAGTAAGTAGCAGTGGGTTGGACTACTGATTCCAGCCTGTTTTGCGAATTGCGTCGCCATCGGCGTCTGCGGCGCGCCCACGCCACTTCACTGCACCAGGAGTGGCTGATAGTCGAGCAATCAGGCCCTGCATTGGAGTGCCTTCAACTGTGATGACTGCCTCACGGGCGATGTAGTGCGGGTCCTTTTCGATGTCTTCCATAGAAAGAACTGGCCCGGCTGCTGCTTCAATTTCTTGAAAGATTGAAAGCGCTTCTGCTTGAGTGCGTTGTGCGAACCACGCTTCCATTGCAGCTTCGATGATTTCGCGATTAGCGATTCGGCCGGCGAAGGTTGTGAAGCGCTCATCACCATCAAACCCGAGAAGGTGAACAACACGTGCCGCAATGGAATCACTTGATGTTGAGATGCCAACAAACAGTCCGTCGGAACAGCGGTACACACCACGAGGCACTGTGTAGGGAAGTAATGAACCCATGCGTGGTTGTAGTTCGCCGCGCGTTAGCCACACAGTCATGAGTGGTCCGAGTATTTGGAACAAACTTTCCAGCAATGACACGTCAACAACTTGGCCTTGTTCAGACCACAGCGCAACCATGGTGGCAAATGCTGCAACGAGACCAGTGACTTCATCGGTGAGTGCGAACGGTGGCAACATTGGGTCACCACCAGGAACACCTGTGATCGATGCAAGCCCTGACATTGCTTCAGCGATTGATGCAAAACCTGGACGATTTGCGTACGGACCGTCTTGTCCGAAACCGCTAACACGAGTGATGATCAACTTCGCATTACGCGCATGAAGAATGTCAGGTGCAAAGCCAAGTTTTTCCAAAACACCTGGACGAAAGTTTTCAACGAGAACATCTGCGTCATCAATGAGATGCAAGAACAAATCACGGTCAGTGTTGTCCTTCAGGTTCAACGCGATGGTGCGCTTGTTGCGATTTACTAATCGCCACCACAAACCTTCGCCGTCTACGGGGTCGCGCCATCCCATGTTGCGCAAACTGTCTCCGCCGTCAGGGCGTTCAATCTTTATGACATCTGCGCCAAAGTCTGCGAGGTAGCGCGCGCAGTTCGGCCCCGCAAGAACTGTTGAAAGGTCAAGAACTCGCAAGCCCGCCAACGCGGATGTGTTGTTTAACGGAGAGGAAGAATCAGGCATCGGTCTTCGAGCGTACCCAGTGCATAGCTCTCGTAGTCAGTACCGAAATCTTCATACAGGTGACGGCACCGTTCGCTCCATGTCAATGCATCAGGAGAAGAGATGCGGTGCACTACCTGCATGACACCACCTTCGTACACGCGGTACTCGGCCCACGAACCGGGGAAGTCTTTTACACATCCGATTTCAATGGTGGGAATGCCGGAACGTGGCATCCGGCGAACGCGATGACGATGTGTGTGGCCAGCTGTGTAGGCAAGAACACATGCATGACGCACGGCGAGAGCATCAAGCGCCTCGCTGCTGTCAGGGTGAAGACCAAAGTACGTGTCGCTTCGCTTTCCTTCTGTCCACTGTTGGTGATGACCCATGATGATGACTGGAGTTGTGCATGTCGATAACTGGTCATTGAGCCATTCGAATTGTGGTGGGTCGATGCGCCCAGTTGTCTCGAGTGGAATCGCTGTATCGATGAGTGCAATGGCAATGCCTGGCAACTGAATCCATTGATCACCAGTGAACTCATTTTGACCACGGTATGCATCATGGTTTCCACGGGCTACAAACAGCTTGTCTGCGAATGCACCTTCGTAGTGTTCGCGGAATGAAGTGAACTGTTCGTCGGTGCCACCTTCGGTCAGGTCGCCCTTGACTAGCACTGCGTTCGGATTCAACTTCTTGATTTCAGCAATTGCTCCAGCGTTCATGGTGATGGGGTACGGCCGCTCACCAGGGAGTGAAAATTGAATTGGTCCAAGCGGACTGTCATCAATTCGGCCGCATTCTGTTTCGCCAAAGTGGACATCGTTAACAGTTGCCAGAACACTGAGTAATTGTCCTTCCGGACGAGGCAATGTACGAAAATCAATTCCGTGTTCGGTGTATGCAGTATCAGGCTGCAAGTTTTCGTGGCGGACAACATGTTGCCCGTGGTGAAACACCGCAAGGTTGTCAGCGACAGTGGTGAGTTCTGTTGCGCCAACGTTTGTCATTATTGGATTCCGGGACGAGCTCTGCGGGACACTGCATCAGTGACCCACCAACGACCACTGAAACGCCATGCTGAAACGGGACTTGTGTCTGCTGTAGAAGCAACCACCGGCTGTGGCCACATCATGGTGACTGCAGCAGCAATTGCTGCTGCTTCTTCCTCAGTAGGAATTGGGGAGATTGTGCCGACGTTGACAGTCATCGCTTCACCACCACTGAGTGCGCAACACGGTCGTGCCATGTTTGGCTTTGTGGGCTACGCAACATCGAAAGGTATCCCAACAGAAATACAATGCCAGACACCCAGCTCATCATGATGCGTTGGAGGGCACGACGTTGCCCAATGAACGAACCGTCATCTTGATCAAGAATGAAGACACCAAGTTTGCGACGAAGTGGTGAACCACCTTGGTTGCCCACCCAATATGCCAATACGAAAAACGAGACTACAAATTGAGCGGCTTGTGACAAAGACGCAGTAGTACCAGTAGTGGACGCAGAGATAATTGAAAAAGGAATGCTGATGAGAGACACCATGATGCCGTCACAGATGTTTGCAACAAAGCGAAGCCAGAAACCTGCTTTAGGTTCAAAGGCAATATCGCTAATAGAAGCTACTTCTGGTGCGTCCCAATCGGGGGTCGATGATTCAGACATGGTGATCTACAGAGGCATGTTGCCGTGTTTACGGCGTGGAAGCTCTTCACGCTTGGTTTGCAACATGCGCAAGCCAGCGATGATTTTGATACGAGTATCTGCTGGGTCAATAACGTCGTCCACGTAACCGCGTTCTGCAGCTGCATACGGGTTCGCATACTTCTCGGTGTATTCGGCAACTAGTTCTGCACGGCGAGCAACAGGGTCTGCTGCTTGCTGTAGTTCACGCTTGTACACAATTTCAACCGCGCCTTGTGGTCCCATAACTGCAAGTTCTGCTGTTGGCCACGCGTATGCAAGGTCTGCACCAATTGACTTTGAGTTCATCACCACGTATGCGCCTCCGTAGGCCTTACGCGTAATGATTTGAATACGAGGCACTGTTGCTTCACAGAATGCGTACAACAACTTTGCGCCGTGACGAATGATTCCTTCGTGCTCTTGGTTTACACCGGGCAAGAAACCAGGAACGTCAACGAATGTAAGAAGTGGAATGTTGAAGGCATCACATGTACGAACAAATCGTGCTGCTTTTTCACTTGACTCGATATCAAGAACACCAGCAAATGCCATTGGTTGGTTACCGACAACACCAACGGTCATACCGTCAACACGAGAGAAACCGCACACAATGCTCTTGGCCCAGTGTTCGAAGTATTCGAAGAACTCGCCATCATCAACAATTTCCTTGATGACTTTCTTCATGTCGTATGGCTGGTTCGACGATGCGGGAAGAATGTCACGCAACATAGGGCATGAACGATTCGGATCATCGGATGTCTCAACAGTTGGCGCTGATTCGAGATTGTTTTGTGGCAAGAACGACAAAAGGAAGCGAACATCTTCAAGACATGCTTGCTCGTCAGCCGAAACGAATGTTGCAACACCGCTCTTTGATGCATGGCTCATTGCGCCACCAAGTTCTTCGAGCGTGACGTCTTCACCGGTAACTGTCTTCACAACATCAGGACCAGTAATGAACATGTGGCTTGATTCGCGCACCATGAAAATAAAGTCGGTCATCGCAGGTGAGTACACAGCACCACCGGCGCATGGTCCGAGGATGACAGAAATTTGCGGCACAACACCAGACGACTGCACGTTGCGATAAAAAATTCCGCCATATGAGGCGAGTGACACAACGCCTTCTTGAATTCGAGCACCAGCTCCGTCGTTCAAACCAATGACAGGTGCACCAACTTTGAGAGCAAGGTCCATGAGTTTGTGAATTTTTTCGGCAAACACTTCTCCGAGTGCTCCACCAAAGACTGTGAAGTCTTGGCTGAATAGAAATACTTTGCGACCTTCGATGGTTCCCCATCCGGTGATCACACCATCTGTATATGGACGCTCTTCAAGACCAGATGCGTGTGCGCGATGGCGCGCCAACATGTCAAGTTCATGAAAAGAGCCTGGATCGCAGAGGAAGTCAATGCGCTCACGAGCGAGCAACTTGCCCTTGCCCTTGTGGCGCTCGACTGAACGAGGGCTTCCGGCGTTAATCGCCTGCTGCTGACGGTCCCGAAGGTCGTCAATTTTGTCCTGCATCGAAAAGCCAGAGGTATCAGTCACCTGCGAAACGCTAGTGCCAGTGGGGCCTCATCGCCTATCTGATGGCCAATTACCCTGCGACAGGAACGGTGGTGGTGGTCTCCACGGGGACGGGAACGGTCGTTGTGGTGGTGGTTGTGGGGGCAACGGTGGTGGTGACAGGAGCTGGGGCAACCGAGCTGGTTGTTGTGGCCGCAGCAATAGTCGTGGTCGACTTCTTGAGGCCCTGCTTCGGCTCGGTGGTTACGGTGGTGCCGTCGGCGATGGTGAATGCAGTGGTCATTGGTGTCAGGTCGCCGATTGTGGTGACACCCGTGACGGTTGCAGTCCATTCACCCGGCGCACGCAGAAGAAGTCCAGCATCTTGCGCTATCAGTGCACCGCCCGGACGAGTGATGGGGACATTGATTGTGTAACCAGAAAAGTTTGGATTCGTCGGAGTCATCGTGACGACGAAATTTTGAATTCGTGATGGTCCGAATAATTCAATGAGAATTCTGTTGGCACCAACATCACCAGGTGTGATGGACAAGCGAACATGGAAATCATCTTTCGCGGTCATGTCTTGCACGATGGCATATTCAACGCGTGGGCCGGTTTCGCGGTTGAGAACATATGGCGGGCGCATTGCCATTAACCATGATGATGCAGCAAGCACAACAATGCTGAGTGACATTTCAATTCCGACAGGACGCTTCAGGCGGTACACAACTTTTTCGTTGAGTGATTTTGCGCGCTGCATTCCACGCAAAATGAATTGACGAACCGCTGCACTAACAAACAACATTGCGCTCACCAAAAGTACTTTGAGAATTACTACGCGCCCATGCCCACTGTTAATCAAGCTGATGCCATCAATGCGCCATACCTGAAATACACCAGTGCCTACTATGCCAATTGTTAATGGCGTGGCTAGTCGCGCCCATCCGCGAAGAGCATCAACAAGGTCACCGTTTCCAGGCCCGTGAAGAATGACTCGCCAGATAATCAAGACACTTCCTACCCACATTGCGGTAAATGCCATATGAAGAATTGCAACAGCAATTCCTAAAACAACGGCACGACCTGTTGCGCGGTCGAAACCATATGACATCATCAGGAGCGCTAGAAGAACTGTGGTGGGAACAACATTCGTTGGTTCAAGAACCCGTTCTGTGATCCACGCGTAAAAACCAAGGCCGCCAACGATGAGGAGTCGAAGAAATACAGCACGACCTTCATTCGACTCAAAGAGAGGACCCCATGAGGTGGGAGAAATGGATGACGTAATCCCACCACCTGATTGTCGAGCAGTCATGAGAATGATGAGTACAAAAATTGCGACGCCGGCGATGATTGAGATTTGGCGGAAGTATTTTTCTGTGATGCCGTATTCGACGCCTTCTGGCCAGACGAGTTTGATGAACATCAATCCGCCAAAGAGTGCACTGACCGCGAAGAAGACAATGAGCTTCATGAGGCCAATGGGGCCTCCGAGTCGAGGCGCGACAACTTCAACTGCTGTTCCGTCGATGGGAACGGTGGTGGCGGGGGCGCCCGGCACGGTGTCAGGAACTGTTGTCGTCACCTGGGTTTGAGCAGTGAAATTGAAGGATCCGGCGCTGCCATCAGGCAGCGACCAGTTCACGACACACGCGCCATTTTGAGGCACTTGGGTCAAAGCAGCAGAGATGGTCACGCCATCGGCCGATAGCTGAGGGGGTCCGAGATTGGTCAGTTTGGATTCGCAGGCAAGAGAAAGCCCCATCTGGGAGGCAATTTCGGCTCCACCAACGGGCAGCGTGAACTTCAGTTGTAACTGGGTGGGGGCAAGAGTGACTACTTCGCCAGCAGTAGGGCTAGACGAAGAAAGGGTGTTGTCGCCAGCCGCGTGCGCAGGGCCGGCCGAAAAGGCAAGGGCAGAGACAACTGCAATGAAAAGGAGAGGAAGGCGACGCATGGTGTGAGCAAACGGTAGCCAAGAATGACCCCCGCAGAGTGTTTCACCTTTTCACACAGCGGTCCTCGGCGCACCGCATTGGTAAGGTCGTTTCGATGGCCACCCAGTCCCTGTACCGACGTTTCCGCCCGCGGAAGTTCTCTGAGCTCTACGGGCAAGACCATGTGGTCATGGCGTTGCGCAATGCCGTTATCAATGGTCGTGAGGGCCAGGCCTAT
>CAMDBY010000039.1 GCA_945889575.1 Bifidobacterium breve | reverse complement strand
CCCGCTACTAGGCGTAGACATGGGTACTGAATCTCTCGAAGATACATACCGGCGTTTGACTCGAGGCGAACAATGAGGCGCATTCGCATTCAACTTCGCGCAGAACTAATGCTGCTTGCGCGTAACGGTGAGCAACTACTGCTGACATTGATCATTCCCGTATTGCTACTTGGCTTCTTTGGTTCGGTTGATGTATTGCCAAGTGCCGACATGGAACCTATTCAGTTCCTCACGCCGGGCATTCTGGCAATCGCGATTATGTCTTCTTCGATGGTGAGTCTTGGAATAGCCACTGGGTTTGAGCGTTCCTATTTGGTGTTGAAGCGACTTGGTGCAACACCACTTACGCGCAACGAACTAGTCATTGCAAAAATCTTGTCCGTGTTTACTGTGCAATTGATTCAGGCAGTTATCTTGTTGTCGCTCGGCCGTGCGCTTGGGTGGCAACCGGGCGGTTCCACGTGGCCACTTGCAATTGTTGTGGTCTTGTTTGGGACATCGGCGTTCGCTGGAATCGGTCTCATCCTCGCTGGCCAATTGCGCGCTGAGATAAATCTGGCTGCACAGAACGGGCTGTACTTAGTGTTGCTTTTGTTGGGCGGAATGGTGATTCCCCGCGACTCACTTCCCGATTTTCTCGGTAACGCAGTTCAGGGCTTGCCATCAACAGCGTTAGCTGATCTGCTGCGTTCAACGTTGAATGGCGATTCAGCAGGCCTTGTTGTGCCATGTGCGGTGCTAGCAGCGTGGGGCATTATCGCGCCAGCAATTGCAGCACGACGCTTCCGCTGGAGCTAAGCCAGCGTCATTGAGATGAATCAGTGGATTCTTTGGAGCTATACGACTGATCGCCAAAGAAGCCCTTCATAAATCGGGTGAAGAAAATGGTGATGATGAGCGCCCATAGAAAAGTTGAACCGCCGAGTTTCATAATTCCGCCAGCCAGTTGTTGATCACTCAACACTGACATTCCCCACACTCGAACTGGAGTGTCATAGTGGTTATACACAGAGCCTTCAGCGAATGTCAGCCAACCTGCAGGAATTGAAGGCACCAAAGATGTGCAAAAGAGGTACACCATCATCGCCCCGTAACTCATGCGCCATTCTTTCGCCGGGCCGCATATCGGTGTCCACAGCATTAAGGCACTTGCTACCAATAAAACGTGAAGGCTGTAATGCAATGGACCGCCAGCCGCAGAACGATTCACCAATGCAGGGATATGAGTAATCAGCAAGACCGCGTTGTAGGTGACAGCGGCAATCACCGGGCGCGTGAGAAACCGAATGACTCGATACGTGCGACCTTGTCCCACCAATAGTCGAAACAGCCATTCTGGTGTTGCAAGTAGCGCAAGCGGCGGAATGATGTAGGTAAGAATTGTGTGTTGCAACATGTGCATGGAATACAGGTATTCCTCTGCGATGTCATGTAACGGCCAATCTGTTGAAATCAACAACAGAAAGATCATGAGGGAAAAAGTCCCGATTTGTTTGCGGGAAATCACTTTCCCACTGGGAACAACTTTGGGTCCGACTACCCGAATCGCATACACAAATGCGATTAATAGTCCGATAATCAACACCCAAATTTCTAAGTGCTGCTGGTACCTCCAGGGGTCAGCATTCAAAGTTGGTTCGATGCTACTGATCAGCATTGCCGATCCGCCTCGCTAGTTACGCGATGAAGAACTTGAAGGTGGCGAGTGCCGTGATGTACACGAACAACGCAAGCCCAAGACCTACATAGAAAAGGAAACTGAAAATCTTGCTATCGAACTTGAGATGCATGAAGTACGAGACGACCATGACGAACTTGACCACCATCATGATGAGCAATGCAGGCATGAACAAAGGACCGAAGTCTACGTAGTAGGTAGAAACCTCAAGCCCTGTGATGAGGGCCAAAATGATTGCAATCTTTACATAACCAGCATCGGACATTCCGTGCTCGTGTGCGTCTTCGTGTGTTTCAGTAACAGTTGTCATGATGCGCTCTCAATCAGGATGGGATTAGGTATACCAGTGTGAAAATGATGATCCACACGATGTCAACGAAGTGCCAGTACAAACCAATGAGTTCCACGACCTCGGCCTTGTCGCCCGTGATCTTGCCCTTTTTGATGATGCCCCTTAAGGACAACAACATAATGACTCCGATTGAAACGTGAACACCGTGGAATCCGGTCAATGAATAAAAGCTTGACCCAAAAAGGCTTGTAGTGAAGCCAAGTCCTTCACGATAAAACGCAGTGAATTCGTACACCTGGCCACCAATGAAGGTTGCTCCAAGAAGTGCCGTAATGAGCAGCCACAAGTTTGTTTTGTTGTCATCCTTACGTTGCGCCGATGAGACCGCAAGCACCATGGTGAGCGATGACATCAACAGAACGAAACTGCTGACTGATGTAAATGGAATGTCGTAGATCTGTGAAGGATGTGGTCCGTTCTGAACGCGACCGCGATACAGCATGTATGTAGAGATCAGACCACCAAAAAGCAAGCACTCTGATCCGAGGAACAACCACATTGCCAGTTTGTTGTTTGACAAGCCAGTTGATGAATGATGCCCGTGATCAGTTGCATGATCAGTGTCGTGAGTTGCGATATCAGCCAAGGGGAGCTATCTCCTTCGTGTGACCGTCGGTTGACGGTGAATCAAAATCGATCGGTTCGGGTACTGAGGGTTCAAGAACCCAACCAAATGAGGAGAAGAGAACAACAAGTGCTCCGACAACCATGATTGGGGTTCCGTAGATCACTCCCATACCAAGTACCGCCACACCAATTGCAAGAAGCAACGGCCAGTACGAAGGTCCAGGCATATGAATGCCAGTATCCGCAGCTGCTTCTTCAGCACGCATGAGGTCTTCACCAGTTGCTATCTGAGTCATCGCATGAGTGGTTTCATCTTCAACATATTTGCGATGAAAGAACTCATCGAGGTGATGTACGACTGGGATGCGATCAAAGTTATGCACCTTTGGAGGGCTTGTTGTGAGCCATTCCAATGTACGTGCATCCCAAGGATCAAGCGGCGCACGCTCTGGATTACGAGTCGTCTTGATCACGTTGATGATGAAGAAGAGTACGCCGACGGACAAAACAAAGGAGCCGATTGATGACACAAGGTTCCAGAAACCGAAGTTAAAGAAACCTTCACCAGCACGAGCTTCGGTCCACACATACATACGGCGAGGTTGGCCTTGTAGACCGAGAATATGCATTGGCCCGAACGTGAGGTTCATACCAATCACCATTAACCAGAAGTTCCAGCTACCCAATTTTTCATTAAGCATCTTTCCGAAAACTTTTGGCCACCAGTAATAGAAGCCAGAGAACAATCCGAACACCATTCCGCCGAACAACACGTAATGGAAGTGAGCGACGATGTAATACGTATCTGTTTGTTGAGTGTCAGAAGGAGCAACTGCGTGAGTAACGCCTGACAAACCACCGATGGTGAAAAGGATTACGAGACCGATAGCAAACTTCATCGCAGCTGAGTACCAAATTTTGCCGCCCCACATAGTGAGCAACCAGTTGAAGATTTTCACGCCGGTTGGAATAGCAATTGCCATCGTTGCCATCGAGAACACAGCAACTGATACTGGGCCAAGACCAGAGGCGAACATATGGTGCGCCCATACGCCGAAACCGACGAGTCCGATCGATGCGCCTGAGAACACCACAAACGGATAGCCGAAGAGTGGCTTACGCGAGAATGTGGGCAGGACTTCAGAGATGATGCCGAACCCCGGCAAAATCAAGACGTACACCTCTGGATGACCAAAGATCCAGAACAAGTGTTGCCAGAGAAGTGGGTCTGCACCTTGCGACACATCAAAGAACGTGGCGCCATACGAACGCTGGAACATCAACAACACGAGAGCCACGGTGATTACTGGAAGTGAGAACACCAGAAGGAACTGCACCACGAGAATCATCCAGGTGAACACAGGCATCTTCATGAGTGTCATGCCAGGTGCGCGCATGTTGAGCACAGTGACAATGAGGTTGATAGACCCGATAAGCGAAGCGATACCTGCAATCTGCAGACCGAGAACCCAGAAGTCAACACCGTTACTTGGTGAGAATACTGGACCGGAGTTTGGTGCGTACATGAACCAACCACCATCGGCTGCTCCACCGAGGAACCAAGACGCATTCAAGATAAGTCCGCCACTGACGAACAACCAGAATGACAATGCGTTCAAACGAGGGAACGCAACATCTCGCGCACCAATCTGAAGTGGCAAGAAATAGTTAGCAAATGCAGCAGCCATGGGCATAGCAAAGAGGAAAATCATCGTCGTTGCATGCATGGTGAACATCTGGTTGTACTTGTCAGCGCTGAGAATGCGGCCGTCAGGAAGTGCTAACTGCAAGCGGATGAACAAAGCCTCGACACCGCCGACGATGAAGAACACAAAGGCAACACAGCCATACATAATTCCGATTTTCTTGTGGTCAACAGTAAAGAGCCACTCACGCCAGCCAGTTGTATTGACCGGACGGCGTACAGCACCGAGTGACCCAGACGGTGAAATTGATAATGGGCTCTTAACCAAACCCGGTGACTGAGATGGTGTGAGAGTTAATTCATTGCTGGACATGGGATTCTCCGTTTACTTCAGTGTCAGTAGGTAAGCGACGAGTTTGTCGATGTCTGTTTCAGTAAGACCAAGGTTTGGCATACCGCGATATTTTCCACCAGATGCGCCCAATTTGGCTGGGTCGGCATACATTGGCTTCATCGCTGGCGCATTGCGCAACCATGCACGAAGATCAGTTGCATTCAAGCAAGACTCTGACACACCAGCAAGATATTTCGCGCCAATGGTTTCAGAACTTGCGTCCCATACATCGCTGCGACATGACTTACGTAATAGGTCAAACTTTGCGCCAGCAAAAGTGTTGCGTGACATCAAGTGTGAGAGGTTCGGAGCTGCACCGGAATAGACGTTCTCGTCTGGTGCCGCAAGTGCAGGAGTACCATCAGCCTTCTTCAAACCGTTGACTTGGTGACAACGAATACACTGATTCAAGAAAACGCCTTCGCCCTCATTCGCAAGTGATCCGGCTGCAGGGGACGTGTAGTCCTTCTGTTGATTAGCCACCCACTTGGCAAAATCTTCCTTAGAAAGCGCAATGGCTTCCATACGCATATTGGCGTGAGACAGTCCGCAGAATTCGGTGCACTGACCAGCGAAAATTCCGGGCTTGTCTGCTTGGAGTCGCAGCAAGTTGATGCGGCCTGGAACAGCATCTTTCTTGCCGTTCAATGCTGGAATCCAATATGAGTGAATAACGTCGCGGCTTGTTTCACGCAACAACACTTTTGTACCGACCGGGATAACAAGTTGGCCGGAAGAGATAATTGGTTGAGTGATGCCTTGATCGTCCTGCGCTGGATAGTCATATTCCCACCACCACTGTTGGCCAGTGACGTTGATGACCATCTCGGTATCTTCAGTATTAGCAAGTTCAAAGATGCCACGGAACGTAAAGACGCCAACAACAGTCAGAATGAGTGCGGGAATAATCGTGAGAATGATTTCTACGACTGGCTTGCCATGGCTCTGCGACGGAATTGGTTGTCCGCGGTCGTTGAACTTCCAAAATGTATAAGCGGCAAATGCAAAAACAAGAACGCCAACCACACCTGCCATAGGGAAAATGATCCACTGCAGATTGTTAATGACTTGAGCATTATCGCCTTTCGGCTGCCACGTATCTTGCGGTGCATTTGTAGCACAACCAGATAGCGCAACGATGCCAATGACCGTTGCAATTGAGTTACGAATGCGATGACTTGACGACTTCACGTTGTTCACGATATCCATAGCCTTTTCTGAAGAGTGTGGGGAGACTGAGTGACTCACGGCACGACCAACTTGATTTCGCCAGTGGCGCCGGGAACTGTGAATGAGTATGGCTCGGTTTCAGTCGCTGGCTTGGGAATCTTTAGCGTCATTACTTGTTCTTGGTTTTTGCCGGTGAGTTGTGTGCATGTACCAACTTTTTCAGCGACTCCGGTCTCGGCAACTTTGGCTGAGCCCAAGTTGACAACCAGGCGATGCTTTTCATCGTCAAGGTTTCGGAACATGACAGACGTTGCGTTCGAGCGAGGAATAGTAATGGTGTCTACTTTCTTCGTCATACCAATAGCTTCCGCATACACCTTTCCATCTTTTACAAAGATGGTGGCTGTCACTGCAGAACGCAATGACACTGTGTTGTTCGCAAGATGGTCGTAATGTTCAGATTCTTCTTCGCCGCATTCACGATGTGATGCGTCGAAATGATCTTCTTCTGCCGCAACAGCAAGTTCATGACGTTCACCAGAAAGGGCAGCGATCGTTCCGACGGCAGCAAGTGCAACGACTGCAAGGACCGCTACAACAACCGTGACAGCACCTTTCATGAATGGCTTCGAGGCGATGAGCACGCCAATTACAAAAATCACAGCTGCGACCACGATGAAAATGATTGGTCCAGCTTCTTTTGATACTGCAAGAACTACTCGAGAAAAGAAGAATGCGATAACACCAAGGCCGACAGCGGCAAGTCCAGGGTATTCGATTGCGCTGATCGCGCGAGCGCGAGCGAATTCATTGAATTCACGATCTGAAGATGCGCCATCAGCCCAGTTCTGAATGGTCCATTCAACGCCACCGCCAATGAGGACTGCAATGCCAAGAATGAAGACAACTGACACTGTTGCTAGGCCAGTAAGAACAAGGGCAGCGCCGAGTGCAAACACAATTGGCCAGAACGATGGTGGACCAGCGACGGCGTTAGCTGCAACTGCTTCTTCGTCTGTGTACACATCGCCGTCGCGAGTGAACGATGCCATTACGCCAATAAGGGCACCTGAAGTTGCAAGACCAAATAGTGCGACTGCTCCGAGGTCAGTTGGATTCACCAAGACCATGTACAAGATTGCAGCAATCAGTGACAAACCAGTGAGGCCGAAGAAATATTTTGAACCGGGGGTAATCATCTTGACCTACTTCTGTACGTACACCACGAACCACACCACAGAAAACGCTGCAGTGAGGAAGTACCAATAGAGCGCGTGGGCGTTAACCACATCTGTGTCGTTATCACGACCGCCAACAGATCGAAAGAAAGCCACAAGACTAAAAACCATTGCACCAACAACTAGCAATAACATCGTGCCGGTAATCGCATAGAACATTGTTTGAAATTGTCCGTCAGCGAGGCCGATGTCCATTTGGCTATACACCGCTACTTGCGCATTCACTATGGCAAGTCCGATTAAGAAACTGATGGCCAGTGCAAGTGAACGGTGAGGTGCATCATCTCGCTTTGCTGAATACGCAGCCCACTGTGCCATCAATGCACCGAAAGGGAAAGTAGTGAGCATGATGTTGGCTGCAACTTCTGGAATTGTGACGTTGGCAGGCATCCAGTCTTTGATGATTTTCAAACCATCTGATGAGTCACGTGTTGGTGCGCCAGCGCGAAACTTCAGCCACATTGCAATCATTCCAATGATGAGCATGAATGCAGATGCAGAAACCATTGCCGTTGCAACAAGAATTTGTCGGCGGGGCGCCTGTGCGGGTGCTGCTGGTAATGCAATGGTCATGCCGATGCCTCCTGTGAAACTGATTCGCCATTTCGCACTGCATCAATGAGCAATCCGACAAAGCCGATAACCGTGAGAACAATGAGTGCGTGTCCAAGGCCAGTAAGAACATTCCACAGCGCAATAGGTCCGTCGTAATCAAAACCCATAACCGTGTTGGCTGGTTGATCTGCAAACCCAGCGATGTAGAGCGGGAAGCTAGCCAAGATTGTTCCGAGTAACCCGACCAAAGCCAAACCAAGAAGTTTTGTGTTGTCAATGGCGCGTCCCCACAAGAGTGGAGCCCAATGGCTGAGTGCGCCCAATGCACTCAACAGGCCGCCATACACAAGGTACAAAACGGTTCCTTCAGAAAACACAGTGCCATCAAGTGAGGCTGGCTTCAAGTTGTACAAACCGTTTCCGAGCACACCAACAATAATCATCAGTGCGCCGAGCAAAGACAAAGCGAACGATGCAGTTACTCGAGGTGTACCGATCTTCAGACACAAGAGCGAGACAAGAACAACGATAAGCATCCCGAGCAATGGCAAGCCATTGAAGAGGGAATGCAACAACGTGCTCTTCACTTTGTCTGAGTTGGTTCCGGCCCAGTCAAGAACGTGTGCACTCTGCGTGACTGCACCAAGTACAGCAGTTGAAATAATCCCAAGACCAGCAAGAACTATTGGGCGAAGTGGTTGTTCTGTGCGCGCAGTAACTGGCGCAACTTCAGCGACAACTCCGAGAGCCATGATGACAAACACAAAAGTCATTGGCTGAGACAAGGACCAACCCAAGAAAGAATCAATTCCTTTGTTGCCGCCGAAAATCAACTGTGCGTGTGTGTGGTCAACATAGACATAGATAATTGTGCCAATCATGACCGGCAAGCTGAGCAATGTTGCAAACGAACCAATGAGAGCTGACCACGAAAAAGCAGGAATGCGATCAAGTGTCATTCCGGGTGCACGTGCAGTAAGTACTGACGTTGCAACGCAAAGGCTTCCGGCAAGAAGACCAACTGCTGCAAGAGCAACACCCAACAAATACAAATCAACAAGGTCAGTTGCTCCACCACCAGGGCCACCGTTGCCAATGATTGAAATATCAACCATCAATGCTCCAAAGAGCCAGGCCCAGAAACCAAATTGTGCAACCCGCGGAAAAGCCACTGCGCGGGCACCAAGTTGCGTGGGAACAACAGCGATTGCAATTCCTACGAAGAGTGGAGCAAGGACACCAAAGACAAGAGCGAACTGATACAACGAAAACAGTTGTGGAGTTGCGTCACCATTAAAGATCTGCATGTGAGCGGGGCTTATGCGTTCAAGACCAAAGAGCAAACCGAGCACTGCTGCAAGGAGAGCGCTCAATAATGAGGTCCCGATAAATAGACGTCCAATTTTTTTATGATCACTGCTTGTGATCCATTGGCCGACGGATGCGACAAATGCAGAGCCTGTGCCCTGTGCATGTGTCGATGCGCCCACGTGAGTGTCGATAATGGTCATTTTCGGATGGTCTCCCAGATACACACCTTCAGTTCTTGTGAACTGTCGGAGCGAGTGCGCCTAGATGTAACGAAACAACACTACCCATCGCCCTCCCACAGACAGTAAATCCTCGGAGGGTTCCTACTTCGTGCAATTGCGCTTTTTTAGCGAACGAAGACGTCGATGGTCAACGCGATGAATAGAAGCGAGATATACGAGATCGAGAACGAGAAAAGCCGCATCGAAGCACTCGGACTATCAGATTTTCCAAGTGCAATTGTGCCCCACAGGAAAGCCACGCCTAACACCAACGCCGAGATTCCATAGACCCAACCCATGTCGGCGACGGGAACGATGATGAGAGAGCTTGCCAAGAGGGCAACGGTGTAGCGAACCATGGCGGCGATGACCTTTTCGTGGGACACCACCGACGGCAGCATCGGCACGCCGGCCGCCGTGTAGTCGTCATTGTGCTTGATAGCCAGGGCCCAGAAATGGGGCGGGGTCCACAAGAAAATGACCAAGAAAAGCAACCATGGGGTCCAACTGAGCGAATTAGTGACCGCTGCCCAGCCCACAAGGACAGGAACTGCGCCTGCAGCCCCGCCAATCACGATGTTTTGCTTGCTGGTGCGCTTCAGCCAGAGGGAATAAACAAAGACGTAAAAAAGGGTGGCTGAAAGGGCCAAAATTCCTGAAAGCAGGTTGGTTCCAGCCCAAAGAACTAAAAAAGCCACGATTTCGAGAGAAATAGCGAAAATTAGCCCATTTCGTGGCGAAATGAGGCCCGTCACCAGAGGACGATTTTTGGTGCGCTCCATGAGGGCGTCAATATCACGATCGATGTACATATTGATGGCGTTTGCGCCACCAGCGGCCAACGTGCCACCCACCATCGTGACCACCATCAGCCACAGGCTCGGCCAGCCGTCATTGGCAACCACCATGGTGGGGATTGTGGTGATCAACAACAATTCAATAATGCGCGGCTTCGTGAGCGCGATATAGCCCGCCACAACAGAAGTAGGGATACGCCCAGACTCATGGCCAGGTCGACGCGTCAGGCGAGACGGGACAAAAGGGCGAACGTTGATGGGCACAGCCACCCATCGTATTGGTGGGTAGGCAACATCGCCTATTCACCAGCAGAATGAATATGTGATTTTCATCGCCCCATCCGGGAGCCAAGAAACTGAAGTGGCAGAGCCCTCGGTTGATAACGCCACAGACGAGGTCGTTGACCTCCAGGTTCCCTGGGTGGTCATTGTGTGGAATGACCCCATCAATCTGATGTCGTACGTGTCGTTCGTATTGCAGAAACTTTTCGGATACCCCAAAGCAAAAGCAGACATTCTGATGATGGATGTTCATGAAAAGGGTCGAGCCGTTGTTTCAAATGGCCCGCGTGAAAAAGCAGAGATCGATGTTTTTCGACTTCACGAACATGGTTTGTGGGCAACGATGCAGCAAGACACATGAAACGTCGCAAACACGAAGGGCCAGTCGTTGCTCGGGAAAATGACATGTTCGAGATCACCCTGTCGACAGACGACAGGTCAACACTGCTGCGCTTCGTTGATCAGTTGTCAGAAATATTGGCAATGGGACCAGATGACGCGCGGTTACGCCGACTATTTCCCACCGCGTATCACGAGAACCCTGAACACGATGCTGAGTATCAGGGCTACATGCGCGACGAACTCACCCAGTCGCGCGCAGCCTCGATTGTTGTGGTCAAAGAAGTTCTTGAATCAACAGATCTCATCAGTGCTGCTCAACTTCATGCGTTTATGACTGTCCTGAATAATCTGCGCCTTGTTCTTGGCACCTTGCTTGACGTGGGCGAAGATGATTTTGAGGACGACATCGACGAAAATGACCCCGCCTTCGGCCAGTGGCAGCTCTATGGCTACTTGGGCTGGCTCCTTGAATGGACAATCTCTGCCCTCTCAGGTGAGGACAATTGATATCGGGGGCGTATTGTTGGGTGGCTCCTGATAGCGTCACATTGCTCTCAACCGGAGTCGTCCAAGCCCCCATCGTCTAGCGGCCTAGGACACCACCCTTTCAAGGTGGCGGCACGGGTTCGAATCCCGTTGGGGGTGCAATATAGACCTGTGG
>CAMDBY010000038.1 GCA_945889575.1 Bifidobacterium breve | reverse complement strand
ACTAATTCACTGGCGATACCACCGAGAAGCAAACTGCCCGTACCCGTCACTAAGACTTTCACTTCTGGGTACCCGACAAGATTTGTGACATCTGTTTCGAAACTGCAGTTCGGTCGATCGTTGAGTTGTGGCGAATATCAACAGGCAGTTTTTGGGTTGTCCACACTGAGGCAATTGTTAACGGATCAAGTGCAGTACGCACGGCGCGGGTTAGTTCTGCTTCAGCTGGGCCCTCGTCGCTGTTGATGGTCTCCACGACAATGACAATGTGTTGCACGTCGACTGGTCCAATCCCCACTGCAGCGACACGAACAACGTTCGGTAATGCCTCAACTGCTACCTCCAAGGGAACAGGCGCAATGGGTCCATGTGATGTGTGAATCACATGCACCAAACGTCCTTCGATCCATACATTGCCTTCACTGTCGATATGACCCACGTCGCCAGTGCGGTGCCACGTGGCAGTTTGACTATCGACATTCAGTATTGGGCGCGCATTGTGTTGCGTGAGCCACAACGAGTCGTAGCCTGCCGACATCCACGGTGCTGATACTAAAAGTTCTGATGTCTCGTTGTCGATGCGAACATCGCACCCACTCACTGGCTTGCCAACACATACGCCATGCCCTGTTCCGATACGTGTCAAGTCATGTAACGACACATCAGCAACAGGCAGCATTTCTGTCATGCCATATGGCGTGTGCAGTTCAGCGAGTGGACACAGACGCGAAACTTCCTGCAAGGTCTTAATTGGCACTGGTGCGCCCGCCGACATCACAAGGCGTACAGTGCCAAGATGCTGAACATCGGTCGTCGCAGTTCGCACAACGTTCGCCAAAGCTGCCGGTGATGCAAACACCATTGTTGCACCCACTCGACGGCATGCATCATCAAGCGCCGCCGCAGTCAGTGTGCCGGGCGAGGTCACGTCCATATCGGCTAATCCGGTGGCAATGCCTAAGGCCGGCCCATACAACGCAAAGGGAGCAAAAGCAGCGACAAACGTGTCTGTCGGAATGATGTTGTATGTCTTTTGCAAGGCATCACGTTGTGCGTACAACTGGCGATGTGTGTAACGCACCCCCTTTGCTGGCCCTGTTGCACCAGACGTAAATAACACTGCCGCAAGATCATCAGCATTTGGTTCTGGCGCATTCACATATTCAAGCTTTGAAATAACTGGTGAACCGGAGAGTTTGGAGAGCTGAATTATTGAGGCACGAGGTGCCCAGCGCAACAATCGTGCCGCTGCTATTGCTTTCACGGGCCCAATGATGTGTTTCACCCGCGACGCGCGAATAGCTGATGTAAGCCCTCGAAGACCAAGACCTTTATCTGCAATAACTGCAACGGCACCAATACGCCAACACGCATACACCACTGCAATCAAATCAATGCTGGGAGACACCAACACAGCGATGCGGTCACCTGTGCGCACTCCGCGATGATGCAATGCCTCTGCGTACGTAGCAACGCGGGCTGCAAACTCTGGTCGCGTTACGGAGGCGTCTGCCGCTGCATCCGTAATCGCAATGTCGTCGGCATTAACCCAATGATCGATCTGAGACCACAAGGTCGCATCATCATTGTGTTCTTGCTGTACATGCTGAAGCGGCTTGCCTTCTCCGGCTTCTTCTATTGCCGCTTCAACAAGTGGTGCAATTGATGTCTCAAGCACTGTGAGATGTCCAGAGTCTGCAATGCGGTGCAACGCCACGTTCTGAAACCGTTTCATCAGGTCATGTGCAAAGTCGTCATTAAATACGGGGTCACGGGAGCCCCATACCAAACGAACCGGAATAGTCAATGTCGATATCTTTTCAGCAACGTCGGCAATGTCTTGTGCTGAAGAGTGTCGCTCAGTCAGCGGCGCATCGGCTACAAAATCTGCAATACCATTGCGTTGTTTACGTTGTTGATACGGAAAGGCCAACGACGTTCGCTGCAAGTGGGAAATTCCACGCCCTGGTAGGAATGGTGTCCCGCGCACAAACAATGACGAATCTTTTGTGACGAGTCGGTGAATACCAGTAGCAGCAGCAAGACGAATGAGCAACGGTGCACGGCGGTTGTGTGGAATCGCAATCCCTGTATTCGAGAGCACCATTCCAGCAACTTGTTCAGGGTGTGCGACTGCGTAACCCATTCCAATTGCACCTCCCCAGTCCTGAGCAACTATCCATATCGGTGCAGTGATATTCAGAGCAGTGACTACGTCATTGATATCTGCAACACGATCGCGATACGTGCGGGTAGGCACTCGTTCTGACAAACCCATTGACAAATGATCTAGTGCAACAATGCGAAAATTTGAATTCAATTCATTGAATAAACGTGACCATAGAAATGACCACGTGGGGTTTCCGTGAAGACACAGCACCACAGGTGTGTCTTTTTGGGTCCCTGGGCGATCAAGAAGGTGCCAGCGATGTGTTGCGCCATCATGACTTGGCACTTCAATTGTGCGCGACCAAGATGGGTCAAGTCCGAACGTCGCAAAGTCAGCAACGAGCGGACGCTGCACATTTACCAAAGAATCTCGAGCGCACTTGTGTTGAGACCAGAACCAATGCCGAGACACAACACCCGCTGACCCGGTTTAATCTGGTCTTGCACGCTTGCCAAGGTGATTGGAATTGCTGCAGGGCCAATGTTTCCGAAATGAGGAAAGGTGATTGGTGCCTTCGACGAATCAATGGCAAGGCGGTCACACAGCATGGTGGTGTGCACCTTGCTCACCTGATGCAAAATGTACCAATCAATACCTGAACCCCATGTGAAGTCGATAAGTGCTTCCGCCCATGCTTCTGCTGCCAAGTCAAGACCAGCTACCAAGAGTCCATGAGTATCAGTAGTCATTCGATCAAGATCGCCAACACATAATGAATTGTGTTCCGTTGCAGCTCGTGCCATGCCACCAATCAATCGGTGTGCTTCCGGATGACGCGTTGTACTAGCCATCACCATTGCTGCTGCCCCTGAACCAAGCGTGAGAGAGGCAAATTCTGCGAACACATCAAGTGCCGTGGAATCTGGTTTGCGAAGTCGGGCAATAGTTGCTTCTTGCGGCTGACGACTGCCTTCTCCGTCCACAATGAGCACATACTCAACAGAGCCAGAGTCGATCATTGTGGCGCCAAGATGCATCGCATTGATAAACCCAAGGCACGCATTCCCGATATCAAAATTCAGACATGACGAAGACAATTTCAAACGATCATGGACAAGACAAGCCACAGATGGCTCGAGATGCTCCTTACACACCGACGTAGAAATCAAAACACCAATTTGCGAAGGGTCAATGCCTGCTTTTTCAATCGCGAGTTTGCCTGCCATTGCGGCTGCATCGGAGAACGACACGTTTTCATCCCACCAACGGCGCTCCTCGACACCCGCAAGTCCAGCAAGTAATCCAGCTCTCAGGCCATTGCGTTGGTAGACCTCTGCCAATTGCTCATCGATCCACTGAGACGTAATGACATTGGGCGCATCAACCGATGCAACACTCAACACACCGGCATGCTGGTGACGAAATACTGAATTTCCAGTCATTGAGACGATCTTTCGGGTTGAGTCCGTATAACAGGCTAGTGAGGGCACTGCATTTCTGAACCACGGAGCGACCAATTCGAGGATTTGTCGCGCATTTACTCGAAAACTGGTGCCAGACTTCCTGAATGAGCACAGACATCGGCGTTTTCACGGTCTTTGCGTGCCCGCATTGCACAATGCCACTACACCTCAGTCAGTACGAAGCACGATGTGAGAACAATCACCTCTTCGATCGTTCTCGAGATGGGTACATCAATCTCGTTGTCGGTGGACGACTTGCTCCAACTTCTACGTCGGGCGACACCGCAGAGTCACTTCGTTCCCGACGAGACTTCTTTGCAACAGGTTCTTATGCACCGATTGCAACTGCACTTGCTAACGCACTAGGAGACATAACTGGCCCAGTTCTTGATGTGGGATGTGGAGAGGGCTATTACCTCACTCACATCAACGCGACCGAAATATACGGGATCGATATTTCAAAGAAAGCGGTGCAAATGGCGAGCAAACTGTTGCCTGATGCTCACTGTGCAGTTGCATCGGCATTTCGCCTTCCCATTGTTGATCATTCCTGTGCGGCTGTGTTCTCGGTATTCGCACCACATTCGTTCGAAGAATATGCCCGAGTATTGAAACCCGGTGGCACATGGGTCACGGTCACGCCAGGCCCACACCATCTACAACAGATGCGGCCAAAACGTGACAACTCTATTGATGAACGAGAAGAGCGACGCAGCGAACCGCCAGCACAGGCTCAACATGCAGAGCGCATCCAATTTGCACTCGACCTTTCGCCCAGCACCGCCAATGACTTGTTTTCAATGACCCCACTGGTATGGCAGACCGCTGCAGATGCATCACCGACAACACAGGTCAGTGTCGATGTTTGGGTCTCATCGGGCACTTCGCTCTAACGTAGCGACATGCTGAAATTCGATATTGCGTATTACAAACGTTTTTACGGCGACAACGGTGCGCACGACGCTGAGAAGATCGCGCACCTAGCCACAGCAGTTCACCACCTTGCTGCATGGTGGGGCATCAACATCACTTCAGTTCTTGATGTCGGTGCCGGTATGGGAATGTGGCGCGATTGGTATCACACAACATTTCCTGAAGTCACCGTGCGTTCAATTGATGTCAGCGAACACGCGTGCAATACGTGGAATCATGAGCAACGCGACATAGGCACTTGGCGCCCTCGCGAAAAATCTGATCTTGTCGTGTGTCATAGCGTGTTGCAATACCTTGATAGTCAATCAGTCATTCAAGCAATCGATAATATGGCTGCGGCAACGCGACATGTGATGTATCTCGAGCTTCCCACCAAGTGGGACTACGAAAACATCATCGATAAATCTGGAACAGATCTGCAGGTATACCACCGTTCTGCGCAGTGGTACCGCAAACACCTCTCGCAACATTTCCGTCAAGTGGGTGCTGGGTTATGGGTGCCACTACAAGGCACCCCGATGTATGAGTTAGAGGCGTGCCGCTAACGAGAAGCAGGTCGGAAGCGATACAAAGCGCTTCCTTCACCAGTGTCGTGAAACACCATTTCTACGGGCATTCCTATATGTAATGCATCAATGTCGCAATCAACAATGTTGGTCATAATGCGTGGGCCATCAGCAAGTTCCACATAGGCGATAACAAATGGGCCGGCATCCTTGAATGCTCCGGTCCCCTTGCGCACAACGGTGAAACTGTAAATAGTGCCCGTTTGCTGCGCATCAAATGTGGACACATTTTCTGTCCAGCACTTCGGACAGTTGCGACGTGGGAACCACAGAACAATGTCGCACGCATCACAGCGCTGCAATATGAATCGTCCCTCTGTAGTGGCTTTCCAAAATTCAGCAGTGGTCGAGTTAATAACGGGTGCGGGTGCTGGCAACATGGTCATGCGTCCTCTTGTCCAAGAATGAGTGTGACTGAGCCATGCTTCGAACCAAGACTTCCGCCCGTTCCATGAGCAAGTGATATCTGGCAGTTCGGCACTTGTACTGCAGGGTGTGCCTCACCACGCATCTGGCGCACTGCTTCAATCACCTTGGTGATTCCGCCACGGTTTGATGGGTGGTTATTGCACAATCCACCACCGTCAGTATTGAATGGCAATTTCCCGAATGGCGCAACGAGTCCGCCATCCATGACAAATTTTCCGCCTTGTCCTTTTTCACAAAATCCAAGGTCTTCAATTGTTTGCAAAACAGTGATTGTGAAACTGTCATAGATTGACGCGTATTTAATGTCGGCAACACTGACCCCTGCTTCGGCGAACGCACGTGGTCCAGACCACACAGCGCCGGTGTATGTGAGATCAATACCACCATTGTTTGTGTGCTTGATTGCTTCACCGTGACCAAGAATTTTTGCCGATGTGCGATTGAGCGAACGCGCAACTTCAGGAGACACCACAATCAAGGCTCCGCCGCCATCGGTAACAACACAACAGTCGAGGCGATGTAGCGGGTCAGCTACTAATGGTGAATTCAACACATCTTCAACGGTGACGGCGTACGGCAAATACGCATTCGGGTTGTACTGGGCGTGAATGCTTGCAGCGACCTTGATTTCGGCCAACTGTGCAGATGTAGTGCCAAATTCGTACATGTGGCGTTGTGCGGCAAGCGCGTATGTGTGGGGGGCGCCAGCAATTCCCCAACCCGATTCAAACCCTGCGTCTGATCCTGACGCAAAGGACACCTCGTGGCGACCTGTGCGGGGTTTTCCGGCCAACGTAATCAACGCAACAGAGCACTTGCCGGCAGCGATAGCTGCAGCTGCATGACCGACATGTGCAAGATACGACGAGCCTCCTGTTTCAGTGCTGTCGAAGTAACTCGGGCGTAAACCAAAATGTTCCACCAACGACATTGGCCCGAAACCAGCTGTGTCATCACAGAACACGGCATCAACATCGCTCATCGCTAAGCCAGCATCAGCCAAAGCACCAAGTGCAACTTCTGTGTGAATCTCAAACAGTGTGCGGTCTGGAATGTCGCGACGGGGGTGTTCGTAAATGCCGGCAACATAGGCCGCTCCTCGAATAGTCATCGTTATCTGCTCTGTACTCTGGTCGACATGGAAGTTCCATTAGAACAGGCACGCGAATGTGGCACCGAAGCGGACGAGGCTGCCACATGTCACAGACCCCTAGAAAACCAAAATCCCAACCTCTGTGGAGAGGCTGGGATTTTAGACTTTTTTTATTAGTGGCGGGGGCAAGATTTGAACTTGCGACCTTTGGGTTATGAGCCCAACGAGCTACCGGGCTGCTCCACCCCGCGATGTAGTTGAAGCATTACGGTACAAGGCGAGTGCCTCACTCACAACTTCACCCGAAATGCTTAGGATTAGTGCAATCACCATGCTTGCCCGAAACAAAAAGACCCAACTGGCCGTAGAGGCACTGCAAGCAGAAATCGCTTCTTTGCGGGCTGAAATGAGCGATTCGATGGCTGCATTAGAAGCTGAACGGGAAGCTACACGTTCCACAGTTGATCGACTTGCAGGAATTGAAGCGCGAGTATCGGGCATGGGCTCAGAGTTATCCCGTCAATTACACGAACTTGGTACGGAAATTGAAGAGCTCTCAAAGCGTGCAGAAGACTCTGGAGTCGCCGAAATGATGGATGCGCTAAAGACGACACAAGTACGTCTTGCAAACGAACAAGCTCGGTATGAAATTACATTCCGACAAGATCTTGCGGCACTTGCGAACAAATTGTTACAGCGCCAACGCGCCTGAACTAGCCCTTGACTGCGGCTAAAGCCTGCTGAACCAAGCCACGTGCCTGAGACAACTTGGTTTGATATGTAGCAAAATCTGGTGGAGATTTCGCTAATGCAGCATCAGCTTGCGCAAACAATGCTTCTGCTTGTCGCAACAACTCTGCTGGCGTTGTGCCAGTTGTCGGCGCAACCGTGACTGGACTTCCGGCAATTGTGGTCGTTGGTGAACTTGATGAACCACCAACACGATCACCGAGATTCACATTGAATCCGGGGAACAACTGAGAAATTACACTGGTCAAACTGTCGCCAATGACTGATCTGTCGCCATACCCAGCAAGAATCTTTCGAACAAAGACCTGTTTGTCATTGCCGTCGGGTTGTACGAACATCGGACGGATGTAAACAAGACCTTTACCCACCGGAACAAGTTGCAAGTCACCATATGTAACGCGCGAACCGCGCTGGTCGAGCGGAGTAATTGTTTGCGAGATTGCTGGTTCGCTTTCAAATTGAGCAGACACTGTGGCAGGCCCAGCAGGCAGCGGCGACTTGATGTCATACACCGTAATTTTTCCGTATGTCTTTGGCTCGCTTGACACCACCATTAAGGAACGCAATTCTTTACGGCTGTCATCGGCTGAGAATGGAACAAACGGGCGGACCATTGAAAATTGACCAATGTCTGTCTTCGCATTTGGTTCGTGGAAGATAGAAAAGTACGGACTAAAACGTTGAACAGATGAATCAGTGGCATTGATGGAATCAACCGGAGCGACTCCAGTCGCAGACGTTCCGAGAACGCCAGTGCCACCCGTTTCTGGTGCATTGGCAGGAGCCTGCGCAATGCTCCAGGCTGCATCACGGTTGAAGAACAATGTTGCATCATCAAATTGATAACGGCCAAACATATTTGTCTGCACGCGGAACAAATCTTCTGGGTATCGGAAGTGCGCTGACAATTCAGCGGGGACAGTTGACTTCTTTGCAAACAAGTCCGGGAATGCTGCGTTCCACATGCGAGCAATCGGATCTTTTGTATCCATTAGATACAGAGTCACATTGCCTGTATACGCATCGACAACTGCTTTGACGCTGTTACGTACGTAGTTAAATGAATGGTTTAGTCCACTACCAGCAGTGAGTTGTGAAACATTTGCTGACTCCGCATAGGGATAGCGATTTGTCGTGGTGAACGCATCAACCACCCATTTCACTTGACCATTTACGACAACTGCATATGGGTCAGCATCAAGGTGGAGAAATGGTGCAATCTTTGCTACGCGTGAGCGCACGTCTCGCTGCAACAAGATTTGAGAATCTTTTGTAATAAGGCTTGAACCAAAAAGGTTGAACTCCCCAAAGTTCACTGCAAGGGCAACGCGTCGAACAAAACTATTGAACTTGATTCCGCCATCGCCAACAAAGGAAGTTTGATTTCCACCAGCACACGCTTGTTCTTTTTGGGAAGTCTTTACTACGGCATATTCGCCTAGGCGATCGCCAAAATAAATCTGTGGCTTCGTGACCTTTAAGTCAATATACGAAGGACGTCCGTCCTCGGTTGCCAGGCTGGCAGGGGCTGCGATAACACCACAACCATGTGTGTAAATAAGGTGACGCGAGACCCATGTACGGTTCGGGATTCCAGCAGGATTCAGTTCGCGTGCGGCAACTAGTACTTGTTGCACCCGACCATCAACCGAGTAACGATCAACATCAAGATCGTTGACGGTATAAAACGAAGTCAAACCTTGGTCAAGAGCAAAACGATCAAGCATTTGAGTCGGATCAAGTTGGCGAACATCGCGCAGAGCTGCATCGTTCATTGTGACGTCAGCAGTACTAATTGAGTTGAATGTTGTGTCCTGACGGGCTACATCTGAGATTCCCATAGCTGCCTTTGTGGCAACGATGTTGCGCTGAATGAATGGCAACTCTCGTGTACTCACGTTTGGCTGAACAACGAATCGTTGAATAATTGCCGGGTAGACCGTGCCGACAGCCAGTGCAACAACAATCCATAGGCCGATTGCAAGAACTGGCAAGCGCCAACCCTTCTGGCGAATGTTCCACAGCAACAATGCTGTGACAGCAAGTGACACCAGCACCATCAAGTTCAGTGCCGGTAATTGGGCGTTCACATCGGTGTACAACGCACCACGCACAACACCGCGAGTCGATGATGTCAGCTGGTATTTCGACAACCAATAATCTGCGGCGCGCAAGAGTGTTCCGACGGCAAGAAGTACCGATAAATGAACCTTGGCTTGCGAAGTCACGCGTTGCACGCGATCCTGAGGACGAATACTTCCGTTGATGAAATGGAACGCAGTAGTGATGATTGTGACCAGAACAAGTGCGCCAAAAGCCCATGACACTACAAATTGTGCGAACGGTAAACGAAAGACATAAAAACCAACATTTGCTTTGAACAACGGGTCCCCGACTGCAAAAGCTTGACGATTGCGGAACATGGTCCACTCTTGCCATTGGCTCGACGCAGGTAATCCAAGCATGATGCCAATAAGTACAGCTAATGCGATGCGCAATTTGCCACGACTTTTTGCAGTCAATTCACGAATACGAATTACGGTCTGGTCTTCCGGCGTGTTTGGCAATGTCAATGGTGCGAGACGATCTGCAATAAGAAGGTTGACCCACAAGAACAGAAAACAACCAACTGTAAACACACCAACAAGTTGAACTTTGCTGAGCAAAACTGCCCAGTACACATCGCTACGTCCGACACTGTTAAACCACAACACGTTCACGTAGAACGACGACATCGCCTTTGCACTAAACAACAGCAGCAAGACGAGTCCAACTACAACTGAGACCACAATTCGGCCGCGAGAGGGCTTGCCGAAATTAGGAAGTCGAAATACAGGGCCGGTTGGGCCGCCAGGAAGGTCTGATGAGTTACGCACGCATCAGGACGCTAGTCCTGAACGGGGCAAACAAGGCATCGGCAACCCGCATGAGCGGGTGGATGACTGTGGCCTGTGGGGAAATCATCACCACGAACAACTGAGCCACCGAGTGAATTGTCTTCACATTCACTGCAGCAGTTGGTATCTGGCTCGGCCATCCAGGTAATACGGCTACCTGGCTCGAGGGCAAGATACGCACCATGGCTATACGACGAACAAGCAATGTCGTCGACATGGGAATCGATTGTTTCCGTTTTCCAGGAGCGATACACGTCACGGATGAGCCCAAGCAAGACATCGCGATCGCCTTCTGCTTCTCCAATTGCAATACGGGCATCTTCACGGAACCCTGCAACTAAACCTGCGGTAACAGCAGAGACAGCGTGAGCGGCAATGGCCTTTTGTGTGACACGACGGCTTGAACCACCAGCAGCTTTCACAGACTTCGCGCCAGCACTTGCGGCCACCATGGTGTCTTCTACGATCGCTACGGCATACCGAGCGCTATGTTCGGCTTCAGTTCCGAGCACTGCATCGATATCCAACGAACTGCGCTTTGCACGAACATGGCCAAGAACGGTGTTTTGTTCGTCAGCAAGGACCCGCTTCAACTTTCGAGCCATGGCTACCACTACCGGTGACAGCTCTTCATTGCGCTCTTCGAATCGTGCTGGGTCTACAACAGGAGGAGTGGGCTTGGTCTTCGTCTTTTTCTCTGCCTTTGGCACAGAAGCTTTCACAGCCGGCTTTTCGTCTTTCACGATCTCAGACGCGGTGGTTGTTTTTGCAGCGACATCGGCAGTGCTACTCGCGCGCAACTTTGCAAAAATATCGTCGACAGCAGCAATATCTTTCTTCGGAGTCGGAGCAAGAACCACTTCTTGCAATGTTGCTGTCACTACTTGTGCGATTTCAGGTTCAATTTCAATTTCAGGCATGTCGACAGAGCGTCGACCGCGACCGAACAATGACACCACATTGGTCTGAGATGTTTCCGTTGGTTCTGTAGAAGCAATGTCTTCTACTGATG
>CAMDBY010000037.1 GCA_945889575.1 Bifidobacterium breve | reverse complement strand
GTTTTCAGCCTTCCACGCTGCAACGTACGCCTGTGAGGCGGCCACATTGTATTTCTGGTGGCCTGTTGTTGTGTACATCGGGTTCGCAGAGCCGACCAAAGACGTAGCGACTTTGGCTTCTCCCTCGGAACGGGCCTTAACGAAACCAGCACGGTCGGTGCATGTCGCCACGGCTAGACGTGCATTCTTGCTGGTAAACGGACTGCCTGCTTTACCCATGTTCAAGAACAGGGACAAGTAGTACTCGTATGGAGTGGCGTATTCAGTAACGACTGACTTGCGTTGGCGAAGGTCGCGAACAAATTTGCCCTCACCGGCGCTCGAGAAAGTTCCTGCGTCGTAGGTGCCCTTGCGGACAGCTGCAGCACGCTGAGAAGATTCCTTCACGCTGGTGAATGTGATTTGATCAAGGTACGGAAGCTTTGCTCCTGTAGTTGGATCTTTGCGCCAGTAGTCAGCATTTTTGACAACAACCAATTCATTTGTGTCTGAGTAGTTGTAACCCGGTAACACTTTGAAAGGTCCTGTACCAATTGGCTTTGTGGTGCAGTTTGATGCGCCATTTGAAATTTGAGCCACAGCACGGACGATGAATCGACCAGATGCGTACAGCATTCCAGGAACATCGTTCTGTGCGCGGTTCGTCTTCAACACAATTGTGTGGGTATCAGTAGCTGTGATTGCCGTGATGTTTCCAATGAATGCTGTTGCAGTACTCAAGGTATAGGTCGTAGCTGCCCAAGTAAGAGACACAGGACTTGTCAAGCCCAATGCATCCAACCCACCTGCGGTTGCCTTGTCAATTGCACCGCCTTTGGCCAAAACTCCGAGAACACCTAGGAATGACAAAGTTCCTACTGCGACTGCCGGCGTGGCTGTTGCAGCTATTCCAAGTGCGGCAAGAAGGCCTGCGCCCGTTGTTCCACCGAGTGGGTTTGTTGCGCTAGTCGGACTTACCAGTGCTGTGTACAACTTAGTTGCAGATGCAACTCGCGTGGCTGTTGCTGCTTCGGCTCCTGCTACGGCAGTTGAGTATCCACCGCTTGCATAGTCGAGGTTTGTTTTCAATGATGCCGCATTGAAATCAGTGCCGTCATGGAACTTGACGCCCTTGCGAAGAGTAATTGTGTGGGTCTTCAAATCGTCAGACGCGGAATACGACTCGGCAAGAAGGCCAATCATGTCTCCACCGACTGTTTTTTCAAACAATGTTTCCATGACAGTGCGCTGACCACCAAGAGCATCGCTGGCGTTGTTGTTCGAAAAACACCATCCACCAAATGTTGAGCTGATGGCGACCTTAAGTTTGCCGCCGTATTTTGGAGCCGACGGGTTTGATGCCGCTTGACTTCCGGTTGAGGCCAGTGTGCTGATCGCAAGAGATGCTGCGATCGCAACCCCTATACGACGCATCACACGCGACCGAGTGATTTGACTTTGAGTCATTGAGTTCCCCCCAAATTTGCACACCTGAATTGATGTGACAGAAGCCACCATATCAGCCAATGAAGGGGTGACGCCAGACACAGGGGAGGGTGATTCATTGCATCGGACAACTAATCGTCTGGTCGTATTGCGCCGAATGGGCTAATCAGGGCTGAGAACGACAAAGGGGATGGGGGTAATCCTTTCGGAAACCCCCATCCCCTTTGAAGATGGTGTGACGAGAAAGCGTTTAGGCCGTCTTGTACACGCCTGTCCAGTCGATACCCCAGTTGGTAACAACCCGCTGGGTCTTACCCTTCACAAGTTGAAGCGCGCCGATACCAGCAAGACCCTTCTTGTTGTTGGTGAAGAAGGTGTAGTAGTTGTTGGAAACAGCTCCCATGTAACCCTCTGTCTGCAAACGAGCCGTTGCTTCTTGGAACTTGATCTTTGCCACTCCCTTATTGGCAGCTGCTTGACCGGCGTATAACAAGTCGTCAAGGGTGGTGTCATTGTGGTGGTTAAGACCAAGAACGTTACCGATGTTTGAGCGCCATGTTGAACCCATAGTGGTCGCACCAACTGGGTAGGCATTGGTCAACGCGAATGGCAAGTTGAACGACACATCTGTTCCTTCGAAGAGAAGAATATTGATTGCGTCGTATGCATTTGCTGCTCCGCCCGATGCTGATGAGTTGAATGCCTTCTTGATGATTAGTGCTGTTTCTTCAGAAACGAGGTTTGCTTTGATGCCACACTTTTCCCACTGATTTTGGAAGAACTTAGCGTTCGCCATTGAGAGCGTTGAAGTGTCTACTGGGTAGGAGAAGCTCAGGGTCTTTCCTGCATTGCCGGATTCTGCCTGCCACGCAGCTACGTAACCCTTAGAAGCTGTCACATCAAATTTCTGGAAACCACGAGTGGAATACATAATGCTTGATGCTCCAACAATTGACTTAGCAACAACGCTTTCACCTTTCGTACGAACCTTGACAAAGTTTTCACGGTCAAGACATGACAACACTGCGAGACGAGCGTTCTTGCTAGCAAATGGGCTTCCAACTTTTCCTTGGTTCAACCAAATCGATGGGTAGTACTCATTGGGTGATTTGTATTCTGTCGCTACTGATTTACGTTGACGAAGATCCTTAATGAAGGTTCCTTCTGCAGCTCCCGCGAACATTCCTGCGTCGTAGGTTCCCTTACGAATTGCAGCTGCACGCTGTGACGCTTCTTTCACATTAGTGAAAGTGATTTGGTCAAGGTATGGAAGTTTTGCCTTCGTTGTTGGGTCTGTACGCCAGTATGTTGGGTTCTTGTACACAGTGAGTTCATCAGTGCTGACAAGCTTGTAATCGTCTGCAACCTTGAATGGTCCGGTACCGATTGGCTTTTGAGAGCACACTGTTGCGCCCTTGGTGAACTGGCTCGGTGAACGCATGAATGATCGACCTGATGCATAAAGCATTGCTGGAACGTCATTTTGCGCGCGGTTCATTTTCAATGTCACTGTCAGTGAGTTAGTTGCGGTTACAGAAACGATGTTCGCGAGGAACGCGGTTCCGGTGCTCAATGTGTAAGTGGTTGCTGCCCATGTTGATGATGCAGATTTGGTCAGCCCCAATGCGTTGAGACCGCCCTTTGTGGCTGTATCAATTGCACCGTCTTTGGCGAAGACGCCAAGAACTGTCAGGAACGACAAAGTTGGGACTGCGACAGCAGTTGTTTGGCCGGCGGCAGGAATTCCCACTTGTGTCATGAGGGCTACTCCGGTTGCCCCACCAAGGGGGCCTGTGCCCTTAAATGCTGTAAACAACTTTACTGCGTGTCCTGCGAAGTCTGCAGTTGCAGCTTCCGCAGCTCCGACTGCAGCTGAGTAACCGCCGCCAGCATATTCAAGGTTCTGCTTTACAGCTGTTGCATCGAAAGCAACACCATCAGAGAACTTGATATTTGGCTTTAGCTTAATTGTCCATGTTTTCAGGTCATCTGAAGCAGATGCACTTTCAGCAAGGAGACCAACCATGTCATTACCTTTTGTTTTTTCAAACAGAGTCTCATACACAGTGCGCTGAACCATGAGCGCAGAGTTTGCGTTGTTGTCGCCGAAGCAGAAACCAGGGAAGGTGTCAAAGATTGCAACTTTGACTTTTCCGCCGTATGTCGGAGCGTTTGGCGAAGTTGCCGCACTGCTGCCGGTAGAGGCCACGGTTGAAATCGCTATTGCTGTTGCTACTGCAACACCAACGCGACGCAACACACGTGAGCGCATTGAGTGAGTTTGTGTCATAAGAATTACCCCTAAAACTGTCATCACCCCAGTGGTGTGACGCCAGTCAAGGTAGTGCGCGAAATGTCGTGACGGTTGTCATGTGACATACAACCGCAATTCACATTGACACAAATTTTGTTAAACAAATTGCGTGCACCAACCAAATAATTTTCACAAATGATTGTGAAAAAATATTTCACAAGTTGGTAAAAATATGCACCTTAATTGCGCCGGCTTGTCGATCGTTTGCAACTGCAAATGCATGTACTGATTCTTCAAGCGAAAAACGATGAGTAATAAGTGTCGTCGTTAGTTCCGGATGGCGGACCAACATGTCGACAGCATCTTCAAAATCATTCTGTTCGTGGTTATGGCTATAGAACATAGATGGCACGAGAGAAATTTCTTTTAACATCATCTGATTCTTGAGTTGGATACTGCTCCAAATCATTCCGTACTCAACGACGCTTCCGCGAGGACGTGTTGCGTTGAAACACATGTCAAGCGACTCTTGTGTGCACACGGCATCAAAAGAGACGTCGTAGTTCGTGGCGTGCTTGGATACTGCATTGACTCTGAGCTTCTCGGCGGCTTCAAATTGATGGGGGTGGCGGCACACAATGTCCACATTGATGCCCTTATCGGCGAGCACGGCTGCTGTGAGTAGGCCAATAGAACCTGAGCCCACAACAAGAGCAGACATACCCGATATCAGCGGTACGCGGTAGATTCCATGTACAACAACTGCAAGAGGTTCGATAAGGCCAACAGTGGCCGGATCAGTACCGGCAGGCACTGGCACCAGGCGCGAAGGCTCTACGCGGACGAATTCCGCCAGGCCACCATTAATAGAGGTGCCATGAAGAGAGGCGGCAGCTTGGTGACACATGTGGGGGAACCCTGAAGTGCATTGTGGGCACAAGCCGCATTCTCCGGTGGGACGGACAGCGACAAGTGTGCCATCTGTAGTGAAGCCACCAAATTCATGTCCAAGAATGACCCCGGAGAGTCCTGATGCGATCAGATGTAAATCTGATCCACAAATCCCCGCTGAGGTTACGGTAATGAGTTCACCAGTTCCTGCGGGTTCGTCGTGGTCCCCGACGAAGACTGAACCTTGGGACGATGTAACTGCTCGCATCCGCTCAGAGTACTACTCGGCAATTACCCGATGGTCGTTGTTGTGGAACTCGATGACGTTGTGGTTGAAGTGGTTGTAGTTGGAGCGCTAGTTGTTGTTGTGCTGCTGGCGTTAACAATCATGGTACCGAATGATGAAATAGCAGGAACTAGGAAGTTGCTTCGGGTTTTGTATCCAGACACAGATAGGTGAACACCATCTTCAATGAATCGGCTTTTGGATACAGGGGTGAACGCTGTGTTCCAATCTGCGATCGCAAGATTTGGATATCGAAGCTTTGCTGATCGCAACTCCTTATTAAAACGAACTCCTCGTGCACGCCAGTCACTTCGCCCTGTTTGTGAGAACTCTAGGTTGACCCACAGCACAGGGATGCCACGAGTCTTTTGCATGACAGTGTCAATGACCCAACGTGGATACCAGGTTTCGGGTTTTGAAATCATGTCATTAGTGCCGAGTGCAACAACGAGGGCAGTGGTTGAAGCTGTGAGCCCCTTTTCGATGACGCTCGCACCCAGTGAAGCCTTGCGGCCGACTTTTGCATTAATCACCACATTGGTCCAGGTGCCAAGGGCGCTCAGCCGTTTTGTGAAAGAACCGAACGCTTCAGTACCAACCGTCAGGCTGTCGCCAACCACTAACAGTGTTCCTTGACCATTGGATCCAATGGCGACACCGCGGCCGTCAACCGAATGAGGGGAGTGCAGGATCGATAGTCCGAATATGGCAACGACGGAGACGGAGATGCCTCTCAGGCGAGTCACAGAAGAACGAGACATGAACGGCACACGACCATTGTGGCAAGGTAGTCAGATGTTCCGTCGTCACTTTTTGACCTATTTGGCTTTATCAACGATGGCAATAGCCCAACCTTTGCTTGACCTATACGGAAAGAACACAACCGTGTTCTCAGCTGGAAAGTTGTCACCAGTTGAGGTCTCGGTCTTTTTACTGCTTGTGGGGCTCGCCCCTGCCCTTATCTGTGTTGGTCTTGACCGTTTCTCTGCGCTGTTTGGTCCAAAGGTAAATGAGGCGACGCGTCTATGTCTGATTAGTGGCTTGTCACTGTTGTTGGGTTTGGCAGTAGCTCGATGGCTTGATGTGAATCGCAACATTCCGTCTATCGCGATTGGCGTTCTTTTTGCATTTGTAGTTCCATTCGCGTTTGATAGATCAAAACCTGTTCGTGAATGGTCGCGTTGGTTGTCTCTCCTTTCGGTGGCTGTCCTTGGCAGTGCAGTCATTGCACTGCAGCCGGTATTGCTTGAATCTGATGGGCCACAGTCAGATGCAGTGATTGGGAATAAGGACGTCTCTGTTCTTCAAGTGGTCTTCGATGAGTTCCCGCTGTACTCGCTACTTGGCGGTGATGGCAAAATTAACGCCACGCGATTCCCAGGGTTTGCTGAATTGGCTCAAGGCGCTACGTGGTATCGCAATGCTGTGTCTGCGTCGAACTTTACACACCAAGCAGTGCCGGCAATTCTTGCGTCTCAAACCCCGGGACAAGTTGGTGGACCCTTTCTTTCGCAATATCCGCAGAATATTTTCACTTTGTTTGCTGGCGCTATTTCGGTTGGCGGTATTGAGCCTGTCACCAGCTTGTGTCCTCACTCCGTATGCGGCGGCAAATCCGGAGCGGCGTTATCTTTTAGCGCAGGTCGTCTCAAGACTTTCTTGAGGGATGCCGCATACGTATATGGCCAGCGCGTGTTCCCTCCGGTACTGCGCAAGTATGTTCCATCAATTGAAGGAACGTGGGGTGGTTTTGGTGCAGTTGCCAACGAGTTCAAAAATCAGTTAGTGATGGGGGCTCTGTCTCAAGTTGATGCAACTGAACAGGCCGTACAGATTGTGGCTGATTCGAAAACACAGCGCGTGCAAGTAGTGCACACATTGTTGCCGCATGCGCCATGGAGAATCACTCCAGATCTTCGAGTTGACCAATTGTCACCGACAATTTCAACACAGAATCCAGATAGTGAAGAAGTGATTCGCGATATGTATCAGACGTTCTTGTATCAAGTAGGTGCCGCTGACCGCGTGATGCAAAACCTTATTTCAAACCTGAAAGCATTAGGGAAATGGGATTCAACAATGTTGGTGGTAACTGCCGATCACGGCATTTCATTTATTCCAACAATGCCGCAAAGAAATACCGACTTCACTGATTCTGGCCAAGTTGCAGACATCTACCGAATTCCAACATTCATCAAATACCCGAATCAGAAGACTGCCATCTCAAGCGATTGTGCAATAACCAATTTGGATCTATTGCCGACAATTGTTGATGTCACTCAGACCAGGACTTCATGGACCTTCGCGGGTGCATCATTGACACGCGACTGTCCAACGGAGCGGGTTCGTCGGGTCGTGTCAGCAACTGGACAAACATCTGTAATGGCAGGCGGATTTGAGGAAACCAGATCGCGGGCAGCGCACTATGCACAGATCGTTTCCAACGTTGGGTTAATCAACAAGGTTGCGGCGGTTGGTGAGAGTGCATCACTGATTGGCACTCGAATTGGAGAACGTGCCGCAGACGCAAGAATTACTGAGTGGACCATCAAGCAGAAGCGCCTGTTTACGAATGTGTCTGGGAAACGGGGTGCAACAATCCCTGCGCTAATAACCGGCGAAGTCACGCTCTCTCAGCCATTAGATGCAGGGACAGAAGGAATCATCACCGTTGATGGAATTGCCGCTGGTGTCATCGGAGAATTATCTGGTGCACGTTCCGTTACTAGCTTCACTGCGGTGTTGGATTACACACTGTTGACGCCTGGGGCCCACATCGTTGAATTATTCATCAGAAATCCTGACGGAAGCCTTACATCAGCAGGCGCTCCAAGTTAATTTCGCCCGGTGATTTCTCGCCAGTGAGTTGGATCTTCAATGAACTTCACAACACGAGGAACGTCATCAACATGTACAGGCCGACTAAATAAATAACCTTGGGCACGGTGGCACTCGAGTGACGTGAGTTGCGCCAGTTGTTCAATGTTCTCTACGCCCTCTGCAACAATGTCAGCTCCCATTGCGGTGGCCATGGCGACAATCGTTCGAACAATGTTTTGTGTTGCTGGCTCAGTCACAACATCATTCACAAACGCCCTGTCAATCTTGATGCACTGAATAGGAAACCGTTGTAGTAGCGAGAGCGATGAATAGCCAGTTCCGAAATCATCAATGGCGATCCGGACTCCGAGCGCATTGAGGCGATAAAGAGAAGCAAGCGCTTGCGTGGGTTCGGTAATCATGACGCTTTCCGTTACCTCGAGCCACAGTTGTTCAGCAGGTATTCCAGACGACGCAAGAGCTTCGGACACAACTGTGACAAATTGAGGATCGTGAAGTTGACGTACTGAAACGTTGACACTCATCGTGGTGCTTGGTGAACAGTGTTCGGCATCAATCCACGATCGAAGTTGTGTGAGTGCGTCGTTGATAGCCCATGAGCCCAATGGGACAATGATTCCTGTTTCTTCTGCGATGGGAATAAATTCATCGGGCGAGACCGCCTGTGATTGTCCGCGATCCCAGCGCATCAGAGCTTCAAAACCTACAACTATCCCTAGGTCGATGTCAACAATTGGCTGATGTACGAGATGAAGTTCATTTCTTTCGAGTGCTCGATAGAGGGCTGTTTCAACATCAAGACGTTTGGTCACGCTTTCGAGCATTGAATCGTCGAATAGGGCGATGCAATTTCTCCCTGCATTTTTTGCTCGGTACATCGCAGTGTCGGCATGCCGCATCAATTCGTTGGCGGATAATTCCACTGCTGTAGGGGCATACGCAACGCCAATGCTTGCGGTGACAAACATGTCGCCATCTCTCGTGTTAATTGGGCTGCGAAGCGAATCCAGAACCTGCTCTGCCAAGAGAACCGATTGCGTCACTGTTTGGGTTGTTGCATCAAGAACCACAAATTCATCACCAGCGATTCGCGCGACAGTGGCATGTGGCGGTACAGCGGAGGTGAGCCGTCGTGATACTTCAGTAAGTACGTCATCTCCGACTGAATGCCCAAGGCTGTCATTGATGTTTTTGAATCGGTCCACGTCGATAAAAAGAACGGTTGGTTGAAGGTGCGTCTTCCAGGAAGACCGCATCGCTGTTTCGATGTGCTGAAGCATGAGAACACGGTTGGGTAATCCGGTCAGTGAATCTGTAAGTGCGCTGCGAACAAGTTGCTCTTGAGTGTTCGCATTGAGTCGCACTGATTGCACCACGCGCGACATCACGACAGCAGTGAGAATGCACACTGTTATTGTTCGTACTGTGGTGTCTTGATTATTCGCCGGTTTGTCAATGGCAAGAATGATGATTGGCGCGACAAGAGATGACGTGGTGGTCAGCAGTCGTGTCATTAGTGCCGGCATTACAGTATGAGAACCGCCGGCGGAGACATGGCGAATAGTTGGGTGAGCGAATCCCGCGCCTGCCAATGCAACCGCTATCAGAAGCGGAGCATCAAGTGTTGCTAGGGAAAATGAGACATCTCCACGCGATACGACAGCACGCAAGATGACTCCGGCCAAAGTCAAAGCAATTGCAACGCCTAAGAATGCATTTGCCGGAGAGGGCACAGTCTCGGAAAACAACAGTGTGACCAAAAGAAAAAGAACAATCATTGAGACAGCGAGGGTCATGCTGCGAATCGTTGTGAAAGATGCGGAATTTCCTGTGATGCTGAGCGATGGTTGGACAAGATAGACCCACACAATGAGCCAGGCTCCGATACCGACGATGAGTCCATCGGCCAGAACATTTCCCGCTTGCCCAGTGAGTCGTTGGCGAATTATGAAAATGAGACCGAGGACAAGCAAAAGTTGAGAAACAAGAAAGAGTGATTCTGCTGTCAGGGAATGATGTGTGCTTGCCTTGTCTTCAAAGATGCGCGCCGCGAAAAGGGTGCTAGCAGTAAGCACGGTAATTACGGTGACAGGCAGAGGTGCCTTGTGGGCTGCAATTCCGGTGATCACGCCGAACACGGCGATGACAAGGCAAGAAATGGCAGGCATGCTGTTGAAACCGTCGGCGATGACTGCATGTGCGGCGCCGAAGCCGACAGCCGCAATCGCAAAGACCCAAGCAGTTGCGGAGAGGGCTTTACGTGCCACTTCGTCTCGAATTCTGCATGTGGTGACCGCCCAATCGAACCCAATTGACGGTACTACGAGTGGGCTTCATGGGAGGGGAACCTGTATCTGAGTGCCAGAAAGATAGTCTGAAGCCACATGACCACCGTTGCTCCCACCGTCACGGTCGTTGTACCAGGCGCTCATCTCATGGCAGAACTGCTTGGTCATCGCGATGAACTACTACGCCGAGTAGAAGATGCCTTTCCTGATGTCGCTGTCGTGGTGAGGGGAAACGAGATTGGATGTTCTGGGCCACGAGCGCACCAAGTGGGCAGATTGTTTGAAGAGATGGTTCTTCTTCTCCAAAGTGGTGAACGGCTTGACCAGTCAGTGATGGATCGCAGCATTGTGATGGTGCGTGCCGAACAAAGACCGAGCAGTGTGTTGACTGACGACATCTTGAAGGGCTCACGCGGACGCATGGTGCGACCAAAGACAGCTGGTCAAAAAAGGTATGTCGATGCCATTCGGGAGAACACCATTACTTTCGGTGTGGGACCAGCGGGAACAGGAAAGAGTTGGTTAGCAGTGGCGATGGCGGTGCAAGCGCTTCATGCCCGCCAAGTTCAACGCATTGTTCTTACCCGACCTGCCGTAGAAGCTGGCGAACGTCTGGGGTTCTTACCCGGTGACTTGATGGCAAAGATTGATCCATATCTCCGACCTTTATATGACGCGCTATATGACATGATGGATCCGGAAGCAGCAGCCAAATTGATCGAACGCCAAACAATTGAAGTAGCACCACTTGCCTTTATGCGGGGTAGAACTCTGAATAACTCGTTCATCATTCTTGACGAAGCGCAAAACACAACTCCCGAACAAATGAAGATGCTGCTGACCCGAGTCGGATTCGGATCAAAGGTTGTAATCACAGGAGACGTGTCGCAAATCGATGTCCCTGATGGTCGCAGTGGGTTAGTCGGTCTGGAGAAAAAGTTAGGACACATAGATTCTTTGCAGTTTGTGTATCTTGACGGATCAGACGTAGTGCGTCATCGCATTGTTGCCGACATCGTTGCTGCATACGAGCGTTTTACCAATGCTGAGGCACGCCGAAATTCGGCGCGCAAGGCGGCCCGTGATGACTGATTCACGGCCAAGACTGCACATGCCTCGTCGCGCAGGTGGAGACGGAGTACCTGAAATTTTCTGTTCCGATGAACAATCGGGTACTTCTGTTGATTTGGCGAGATGGCGTCAATTGGCCGTCGCCACTCTTTTGCATGAAGGAGTTCATGGTGCCTGCGAGTTGTCAGTGTTTTTCGTAGACGAAGCGACAATGGCTGATCTGAACAGTGAGCACATGGGCAAAGTGGGACCAACAGATGTGTTGGCGTTTCCACTTGATGCTGTGGACAGTGCTGAACCTCCTGGTCCAGGAGCGTTGACGCGCGGACCAGCCAGACCTCAACCCGATAACGACGATGTTCCAACATTGTTGGGTGACGTCATTATTTGTCCTCTGGTTGCCGAACGTCAGGCATCTAGTCATGCCGGAACCATGGACGATGAAGTGGCGCTGTTGCTGGT
>CAMDBY010000036.1 GCA_945889575.1 Bifidobacterium breve | reverse complement strand
ATATGGAAACGCGTTCTTTTTGTCAACAAATGCAATGGCGTCAAATGTTACCGCTGCGTGGCGAGCACATCGCAAGGGCGCATTGTTTGCAAACCCGTGCTACACACAAATTCACCCAACCTGCATTCCTCAAAGTGATGACAGCCAGTCAAAACTCACGTTGATGTCAGAGTCGTTGCGTAATGATGGCCGCGTATGGGTTCCTGTTAATCCAAACGAGACACGTCTTGCTCGCGATATTCCAGAAGAAGAACGTGACTATTACCTCGAGCGTTTGTATCCGTCGTTCGGCAACTTGGCTCCGCGTGACGTTTCCTCGCGTGCAGCAAAACGTCTTGTTGACAATGGACAAGGCGTCGGTGCAAAGAAGAATGGCGTGTACCTTGACTTTTCCGAAGCAATTGAGCGCCTCGGACATGACGTGGTGCAAGAGCGCTATGGCAACTTGTTCGAAATGTACGAACGTATTGCGGGCGAGAATCCATACGAAACACCAATGCGTATTTACCCAGCGAGCCATTACACAATGGGCGGTTTGTGGGTTGACTACGAGCTGCAAACAAACATTCCTGGTTTGTACGCAGCTGGCGAAGCAAACTTCTCTGATCACGGCGCAAACCGTCTTGGTGCTTCTGCACTGATGCAAGGTCTTTCAGATGGATACTTCGTATTGCCATACACAATCGGAAATGGACTTGCTCCGTTGTTGAACAAACCAATGCCAGGCATCGATCACCCTGAGTTCAAAGCCGCTGAAGAATCTGCACGTGTGCGTTACAACGCATACCTTGCAATTAACGGAACAAAATCACCTGATTACTTCCACCGTGAACTCGGAAAAATCATCTGGGATTACTGCGGAATGGAACGTACTGAAGAAGGATTGAAAAAGGCATTGGAACTTCTTCCTGCGCTCTATCAAGAATTCAAGACAGACCTACGCGTAACCGGTGATGGTGACAGTCTGAATCAGACCCTTGAAAAAGCTGGTCGTGTTGACGACTTCTTCCAATTGGGCATGCTGATGTGTCGCGATGCTCTTGACCGTAATGAGAGTTGTGGTGGCCACTTCCGTTCTGAATACCAGACAGATGATGGCGAAGCACTTCGTGACGATGTGAACTACTGCCACGTTGCCGCATGGCAATGGGGCGGCGACCCAATGACACCAAACCTGAACGTTGAACCACTTGAATTTGAAACAGTTCACCTCGCGACCCGGAGTTACAAATGAGTAATCACCTCAAAAACATCACATTGCGCATTTGGCGTCAGGCCGGTCCTGCAGCAAAGGGTAATTTCGAAACCCACGTGGTCGACGAAATAACTGACGAAGCCTCGTTCCTGGAGATGCTCGATCTCTTGAACGACAAACTCATCACAGAGGGCAAAGAGGCAGTGGTATTCGACCATGACTGCCGTGAAGGTATTTGTGGCACATGTTCGCTCATGATTGACGGACAAGCACACGGACCACAACGCGGAACAGCATCATGTCAATTGCACATGCGTCAGTTCAAGAGCAACGACACCATCACAATCGAGCCATGGCGCGCTTCAGCATTCCCCATTATCAAAGACCTCATGGTTGACCGTTCAGCATTTGACCGCATCATTGAATCGGGTGGGTACATCACTGCCGAAACCGGCGGAGCACCAGACGCGAACTTGATTCCCATTTCCAAAATTGTGGCCGACGCCGCGATGGACTCAGCTGCATGTATTGGCTGTGGAGCATGCGTTGCTGCATGCCCGAACGGCGCTGCCAACTTGTTCACAGGTGCAAAAATTGCCCACCTCAGCCGTCTGCCTCAGGGTCAGGCTGAGAGGTATTCACGCGTTGAAGCCATGGTGGAAACTATGGACGAGAAATTCGGTTCGTGCACCAACCATGGTGAATGTGAAGCAGCATGCCCGAAGGAAATTTCCATCGACGTCATTGCCCTCATGAACAAGGACTACCGCAAGGCCAAGTTTGCTAACCGCAAGGATCTTGCTCGCAAATAAGTCGTTTCGGCTGGGGGCTCACTAGCCCTCTCGGGTACTGTCGATTCCATGACAATTCCTGCTGTCCCCGCATCTCTTCCTGTCACCCTGGCGGCACTTCGTGCCTCAGGCTGGAAATCCATTCCTGTCAAGGAAGAATTGCGCGCTAACGCTGTACGCAATATCTCTGCTGGCCTGCCTTTGTTTGAAGGTGTCATGGGATACGAAAACACCGTGATGCCACAACTGGAAAATGCGTTGCTTGCAGGACACGACGTTGTGTTCCTCGGTGAACGCGGTCAAGCAAAGACACGAATGATTCGTTCACTCACTGATCTTCTCGACGAGTGGATGCCAATCATCGCAGGTAGTGAAATAAACGATGACCCATACAACCCAGTCTCTCGTCACGCCCGTGACGTCATTGCAGCAGAGGGCGAGAACGCTCCTATTTCATGGGTGCATCGCAGCGAACGATTCGGTGAAAAATTGGCAACGCCAGACACATCGATTGCTGACCTCATTGGTGAAGTTGACCCCATCAAAGTTGCAGAAGGTCGTTACCTCAGTGACGAACTCACATTGCATTACGGCCTAGTTCCTCGTACGAACCGTGGAATTTTTGCCATCAACGAATTGCCAGACCTTGCAGAGCGAATTCAAGTTGGTTTGTTAAACGTTCTCGAAGAACGCGATGTGCAAATTCGCGGTTACAAGATTCGTCTTCCGCTTGATGTCATGTTGGTTGCGTCTGCAAACCCAGAGGACTACACAAACCGTGGTCGCATCATTACGCCGCTGAAAGACCGTTTCGGTAGCCAGATTCGCACGCATTATCCGCTGGAAGTCGACACCGAAATTGCCATCATGCGTCAAGAGTCGCGTGCGGCTTCAATTGGCGATGTCAAAGTCACCATGCCTGAATTCATGGAGCGCATCATCGCCACGTTCTCTCACCAAGCTCGCGTCAGCAGTCATGTCAATCAGCGCAGCGGTGTCAGCGTGCGTTTGTCAGTGTCCAACTTCGAAATTCTTAGTGCCAATGCCGTACGACGAGCATTGCGAGCAGGGGAGCGCGAAGTAGCGCCACGCATTAGTGATCTTGATGCCTTGGCATCGTCTACTGGCGGAAAAGTGGAAATTGAATCACTAGAGGAAGGCCGTGAAAGTGGCATTCTTCAACAGCTCATTTCTGGCGCAGTTCTCACTGTGTACAAGGAACTGGCTCCTGGTGAAATGATGCGTGATGTTCTCACTGCATTCGAAGAAGGCGCAGTTGCGCATGCCGGCGAAGACATTTCGTCTGGCGAATTGATTGCACTTCTCACTCAGATTCCAGCGCTCATGCCACCAGTGAAAGTTCTTACAGGCGGTAACGAATCACCTGCCATGTTGGCAAGCGCTGTTGAGTTCATTCTTGAGGGATTGCATCTCACGCGACGTCTGAACAAAGACGCGTCGGGCTCAAAAGCCACGTATCGCTCGCGCAGTTAGTTGTTACAGAACGAACGGCGAACGAGTCCACAGTTCGCCGGTGTCGTTGCGGGCTGCGTTTGTAGCTTCGCCAGTCAGTGAGACCACGGGGATTGCTTCGTTGAGTCCACGTAAAGACATCGGTGCATGAGGGGTCACAATCACGCCTTCTGGCAGGTTCTCGATGTGCTCGCTTGGGATGATGACCTCGAATGACCCGGCGGCGTCACAGAGGCGAGCAGCCATATTGACAGCAGTTCCGATGTAGTCGTCGCCCTCAAACAGCAAGGCCAGCCCAGAAGCCATGCCAACGCGAATGGACAGAGGCGCACAGGCGGCTCCAGAGCGCTTCTGAAGCTCGAGAGCGAACGTAATGGCATCGCGCTGGTCAACAGCAACGATCATGCAGCCATCGCCCAGCCACTTGGCAATACGGACACCGGTCTCAGAGGCCACATCTCGGGTAACGGCACGCCATGAGGCAAGGAGGCGCCCTGCGGCATCATCGCCGTTCTCATTTGTGAAGTTGGTAAACCCCGAAATATCGACGAATACAAAAGTTCGTGGCACTCGCATAGTCCCCAACACCTTAGAGCAACTAAGTTGCGGATATGCCTGCACGGTTCACTTATTCACGTTGGGACGGCACCCAAACGGGATTCAGCCTCGATGCCGAGGGAATCCTCGATGAATTGACCGATGATTTGCTGTATCACGGAGACCTGAACGCTGCATTGCGTCGTTTGATGCGTGACGGAATGACAGACCCTGATGGAAACCAAATCGAAGGTCTTCGCGACATGATGCAACGCATTCGCGATCGCAAGAAGGAACTTGAAGAAAGCGGCGACCTTGGCGGTGTGTATTCAGAAATTGCTGATGCTCTGAAAGACATCATTGATGAAGAACGTCATGCGGTTGAAAACTCTGTTCGTGAGGCCGAAGCATCAGGAGATGAACGACGCGCAGATACTGCACGAGATGCAGCAATGGAACGCAATTTCCGCCTTGACATGATGCCAAATGACCTTGCTGGCATGGTGCGTGAGATGCAGAGTTATGACTTTGAATCAAGCGAAGCACAACAACGTTTTGAAGAACTGATGGACAAACTGCGTCAAGAAATGATGCAGCAATTTGTTGATCAAATGTCTGAAGGAATGCAGAACATGTCTCCAGAAGACATGGCGCGCATGAAAGACATGATGGCTGCATTGAACGGCATGATCGAAGCACGCGAACAAGGCGAAGATCCGCAGTTTGAAAAGTTCATGGAACAGTTCGGAGATTTCTTTCCAGAGAATCCTCAGACGCTTGACGAACTTCTTGAGAACATGGCAAAGCGCATGCAAGCAATGCAGGCACTCATGGATTCACTCACGCCAGAACAACGCTCACAAATGCAGCAGTTGTCTGAACAGCTGATGGAAGACATGGACCTCAATTGGCAGGTGCAGCAACTCAGCGAAAAATTACAGAGCATGTTCCCGCAACCGGGCCAAGGCGAGGGCCAGGGCTACAACTTCCGCGGTGAGCCATCGATGGACATGCAACAGGCCATGGACGCCATGCAGGAAATGGGCGAATTGAACGAAATGGAAGGCATGCTTCGTCAGGCCACCAACCCCGCTCAATTGGCCGAAGTCGACATTGACAAGGTCCGTGAGATGCTCGGCGAAGACGCCGCAAAGTCCATGGAGCGGCTTGCTGAGATGACCAAGATGCTTGAAGAAGCAGGGCTCATCAATCTCAAAGAGGGAAAGATGGAACTCACCCCGCGCGGGCTTCGAGCCATTGGCAACAACGCTCTTCGTCAGTTGTTTAACAACCTGGCAAAAGACAAGTTCGGCCAGCATCGCATTGCACGCGACGGCAGTGGCCACGAGCGCACATACGACTCAAAGCCATACGAATTTGGTGACCCGTTCCGACTTGATTTGCAGCGCACAATCCGCAACGCCATCTCACGTAACGGCAGCGGCACGCCGGTGAAATTGTCGCCAGAAGATTTTGAAATTGAGCGCACCGAACACAACACGCGTTCGTCCACAGTTCTCATGATCGACTTGTCGATGTCAATGCCAATGCGCGGCAACTTTGTTCCTGCCAAGAAAGTGGCAATGGCCCTGCATTCATTGATCAGCTCGCAGTTTCCGCGTGACTATTTAGGCCTTGTTGGTTTCAGTGAAACAGCGCACATAATGACCCACGAGCAGTTGCCCGAAGTCAGCTGGGATCTTGCATATGGCACCAATATGCAGCACGGACTTCGCCTTGCTCGCCAGTTACTTGCTCGCCAGACAGGCACCAAACAAATCATCATGATCACCGACGGTGAACCGACAGCCCACATCACTCAATCGGGTGACGTGTATTTCAATTATCCGCCGGTACGTGAGACCGTGGAAGCCACATTGCGTGAAGCGATGCGATGCACGAAGGACAACATCACCATCAACACATTTGTTCTTGATGCAACAGGTCCGTTACGCCACTTTATTGAGCAAATGGCCCAGGTGAATCATGGCCGCGCCTTCTTCACAACCCCCGAGACGTTGGGTGATTATGTCTTGGTCGATTTCCTCGAAAACCGTCGCAGAACGAGTCGCGCCCGGTAGCCATTTCAGGTAGCCATTGGTCCCGAAATGGGAAAGATGGCGACTGTTCATTTTGGATTCCCCATATTCCATTTGCATTTTGTGGAAATATTTGCGACAATTACACCGCTGTAATTACAAGACATATTTCAAGATCTCTCGGGACTCGGATATGGCTGTAGCTGGGAGGCAAAAGCATGCACGGAGATTCTGATTCATTAAGCCAAGAACGTGGTTGGCAAGACCAAGCCAACTGCCTCGGTGTCGACCCCGACCTGTTTTTCCCTGAGCGTGGTGCAAGCACCCGTGAAGCTAAAGAAGTCTGCAAAGGTTGTGTTGTTCGCGGAGATTGTCTCGAGTACGCACTTGCTAATGGTGAGAAGTTCGGAATCTGGGGCGGCTTGTCAGAGCGCGAGCGTCGTCGCTTGCGCCGTCAACGCGCTCAAGATGGCCGTCGCGTCATCATCAACGGTTAGTTAATCGCCACTCAATTGTTTGTTCCACGGACAGATCTAGGTCCTCCCACCGGTCCCGTGGAATAGTTGCAAGAACAGAAGCGGGGAGTAGTCCTACTAGTTCTGCATGGCGCACTGTTGCGTGTTGTGAGACTGCGCTGAACACATCATTTGGGCCTGAAATCATTGGCTGAATGAGGTTGACGCTCACTTGCGTTAACGTCCCTACTTGCAGGCCTAACGTGCGGATATTGGCAGTACGAACAGCCGCTGCAATTCGGCGCGTAGTTGTAAGGTCAACCTCTTCTAGCCATAGGTTGTATGCAACTAGTGGTTCGCGCACGCCAACACACATTGCGCCAGCAGTGGGGTGGGGAGCATGTGATCCAACGTCGGGCATTAACGAAGTCCACGCTTCTTTTCGAATGTCGGGAAGTGTGCGTTCGGCGCCGTAAAGAAAGCAAGGAACATCTAATTCTGTAGCAGCCCATGTTGCGAATTCATCGCGTGCAATGCGTGCATCATGCATTGTGGAATTAACGAGTGGCACAAAAGGAACAACATCGACAACACCAATTCGCGGATGAACGCCGGAATGATCGTTAAGACTCAATGCTGAAACTGCAGCGCGTGCCAGTGCTCGAGGGGCGTCAACTCCAACCATGGTGAACACACTGCGGTTGTGGTCTGGGTCTGAATGAATATCAAGAAGGTCGCCCGCGCATGATTGAGCAAGAGAATCGAGGATGGCGTGGTGACGCCCCTCGCTTACATTGATGACACATTCGAGCACCCCTCGTGCTTACCAAAGAAGCGCCCCTTCCTGCTACCGTCAGGAACATGATTTCGTTTCTCGAAGGCCCAGAGCTCATTATCGTTCTAGTTGTCGTGCTGGTGCTGTTCGGCGGTGCACAACTTCCAAAGCTCGCCAAGAACCTCGGTTCGGCTCAAAAAGAGTTCAAGAAGGCAATGGACGAAGGCAAGTCTGACGACTCTTCGTCTGATTCACAGTAAAAAGGTCAGACCGCGATACCGCGGCGCCTCTTCAAAATTCTGCGACGTTCACGTTCGCTACAACCGCCCCACACGCCATGATCAATTCGTTCGGCAAGGGCATATTCAAGACACTTGTTGCTCACTGGGCACCCCTTGCAAATTGCACGGGCCCGATCTACACCCACTCCGTCTGACGGGAAAAAGGTGGCAGGCGGGTAGTTACGGCAATTGCCGTCGCCCATCCAGGATGTCGGTGAGTCGTCGAACGGAAGGTTCGTGACTGGTGCACTCGTAACTTGAAGTTGTACTTTCATGGCTGTCCTCGCTTCATCTGAAACAGATGCTCTTGGTTCGGTGTCTGTATGACGCCGAGTCATGGCGGGAAGTTCCCGCAATTCCAGTCAAGCACGAGAGTGTCGCCGCATGCGGTCGGGTTCGGTAAAGGTTTGGTAAAGATGTCACTTATCCACAGGACTTGCCTCAAAAAATGCTCAAAAACCGCTAAAAATGGCCAGAAGTCGTCGTGCAAGTGCCCCGATAGGCTATTCAGAGTTCGCTATTGATTCACACTTGCAACCATCGCATTGCAGTCCGGAGACACCATGACAGATATCCAGATTCCTCAGGCCCCGAAGGCACATGCTCGCATCGCATTTCTTGGTGCAGTGTCTCCTCATTGGGAGGTCTATGCAGACTGGGGCGACCAAACCCTCCTCGACGAATTCCGTTCGCGCGTTCTTGCCCGCTTGGTGTTGCTTCCTCGTGACGACCCACAATTTCGTCGCAACATGGCTCGTATCGTTCGCGATGCTGAGCGTGAACTCATTTCTATTGAATGGGACATGGGCGACCCTGACTACGAGTTCTAATTCGAGGTCGTGGGTAACACTCACATCACAGCACGGTAAACACACGGCGAACTCTTCCAGTTGCCCTCCACAAGTCCGGCGCTTTTTTCACTACCCTTATTTCTCATGAGTCGTCTCATTGGCAATCGTGAACTGAGCTGGCTCGATTTCAATGAGCGTGTGCTCGCGCTTGCTCGCGAAACATCCGTGCCATTGCTTGAACGCATCAAATTTTGTGCCATCTTTTGTTCCAACCTTGATGAATTTTTCCAGGTTCGCGTTGCGGCACTGAAGGGTCAAGTCGCTGCAGGTGTCCATTCGTCATCTTCAGACGGACTCTCGCCAACCCGTCAACTCAATGAGATTGCGCATCGGGTTGATTACTTGGTGTCTGAGCACGAGAACTTGCTCCTGAATGTGCTTTTCCCGCCCCTTGCAGAACACGGTGTAGTCGTATGTCGCTGGGCAGACATCACACCAGAAGAACAAATTGCCATGAAGCATTTCTTCGAGCGACAGTTATTCCCGGTGCTTACTCCGCTGGCAGTTGACCCATCTCACCCATTTCCCTACATCTCGAACTTGGCCATCAGTCTTGGTGTGTTGGTCCGAGATTCCAGCACCGGCGAACAACGTTTTGCTCGAGTAAAGATTCCTACTTTCATGAAGAGATTTCACAAAATGTCTGAAGGTCGTTATGTGTTAATTGAAGATGTCATTGCGGCACATATCTCTGAACTTTTTGTCGGAATGAACATTGTCCATGTCAGTGCCTTCAGAGTGACGCGTAACGCAGACCTCACGCTTGATGACGAAGATGCAGATGATTTGCTCGCAGCAGTTGAGATGGAATTACGCCGTCGCCGTTTTGGGCGTGCAGTTCGGCTTGAAGTTGATCACCACATTAACCCCGATGTGCTCGACATGTTGTTGGAAGAACTTGATCTGGAAAGAACAGATGTTTCATTTCATACGGCTCCACTTGCATTGTCGTGTTTGTGGGAACTGCACGGATTAGATGAGCCAACCTTGAAAGACGCGCCATGGCACTCCGTGACAGCAGGTCGTCTTGCCGCAGCAGATGGCAACGACCAATCAATGTTCAGCGTGTTACGTCAACGCGATCTACTAGTGCATCACCCATATGAGTCTTTTTCTTCGTCCACGGAAGAATTTCTTGAACAAGCAGCGAATGATCCTCGAGTACAAGGAATCAAAATTACTTTGTACCGCACCTCTGGCGATTCCCCAATCGCGCGCAGTCTTATCAAGGCAGCAGAACTAGGGAAACAAGTAGTTGCCCTCATTGAACTAACCGCGCGATTCGACGAAGCCGTGAATGTCACCTGGGCTAAGGAACTTGAGCGCGCGGGTGTGCATGTGGTGTACGGCGTTGTGGGGCTAAAGACGCACTGTAAGTGCGTGCTGGTTGTTCGCCAAGAAGAATCTGGACTGCGTCGCTACGTTCATGTCGGAACTGGTAACTACAACTCAAAAACTGCACGAATTTATGAAGACATCGGACTCTTTACGTGCAATGAAAAAATCGGTGACGATGTCTCTCATTTGTTTAACTCTTTGACCGGGTTTGACAAGGATCATGATTTCAACAGCCTGATTGTTGCTCCCCGATACTTGCGCAGCAAGATAGTGGAACTAATTAAAAATGAAATTTCATATGGCAAAGACGGCCACATTGTGATGAAAATTAATGGTCTTGCAGATGCACGTATGATTGAACTTCTCTATCAGGCAAGCGAAGCGGGCGTACGAATCGATCTCATTGTCAGAGGTATTTGTTGCATTCGACCTAGTTCAGATCATGAACAGAACGTTCGCATCAGGTCAGTTCTCGGTAGATACCTAGAACATTCTCGTATGTATCACTTTGCACATGGTGGCGACAACAATGAGCCTGTGTATTACATCGGATCAGCAGACATGATGCCTCGCAACTTAGACAAGCGAGTTGAAGTTCTGATTCCAGTAGAGCATCCGAAACATCGAGCATGGATTGAAGAAGTCTTTGCAACACTCCTTTCCGACGATGTTGTGGCATTCGAGATGAACCGCGAAGGCAATTGGCGTCGTGTCGGCCCCGCCGAATATGTACCCGCTAGTGATGCTCAGTATCGAATCCATCAGCGGGACTCGGAATCACAGTTGAAATTGGGCTTGCCAGAGGGCACTGTTTCTCAGTAACCGCGCAGAACAAGTTCACTTTTCGTTCACAATATGACAGACTGTTATTCACGTGCTCGTTCCTACGGTGGAGTCGCTCGCAACTATTTGTTTCTCAGGGGGAATTATGGACGAACTTCGTAAAGGTTTTCACCAACAACTTGACGATGTCCGCACTGAGCTAGTGCGCTTGGCAGCTTCAGTTATTGAAGCGATTCCTCGCGCCACATCGGTTATTCTCAATGGTGATTTGGAAGGCGCTGATGCGCTGATTCAGTTCGATGACGAGATTGATTCGCTGTCGTTAGAACTCGAGGAACGTTGCTACCAAATTCTTGCGTTGCAAGCTCCGGTAGCTGGCGACCTTCGCCAGGTCGTATCGGTTGTAAAGATGATCGCTGAAATTGAACGGTCCGCAGACTTAGCGGTCAATATTTGCAAGGCAGCTCGTCGTATCTATGGCCATGATCTTGATCCACGGCTTCGTGGGTTGATTGCGCGCATGGGTGAGCAGGCTGAACAACTGTGGGAATCTGCTCTTGAATCATTCGAAGAAAACGATGCTGCGAAGGCTGCCGCCATTGATGACATGGATTCGTATCTCGACAGCTTGCAAAGAGAGTTCGTTCAGGCAATCCTTGAGTGCCATTCAGAAAACGCAATTGACTTGCAAGTAGCAATTCAGCTTGCAGTTGTAGCCCGTTTCTACGAACGTATTGGTGACCATGCGGTCAATATCGGTGAGCGCGTGCGTTATTTGGTAACAGGTTGGTTGCCAGAACATAAAGGTGCTGCTCGATTCCGCCAAAAAGCTGGCGAAGATGACACTGATGGCATTCCTTTCTTCACCACCAAAGAAAGTTAAGTCCGCTAGGTCGGCATCGATATGTGGTGGTTGATTGTCGGCATTGTTTGTGGAATAGGCGCGGGTTTTTTCATTCGTGACCGTACTCGCACCCCTCAAATTATTTCGACTCCTGTTGTCGCTGAACCAGAGTTGGTGCCAGATTCAGAAGCAGAAATCAGGGGCCT
>CAMDBY010000035.1 GCA_945889575.1 Bifidobacterium breve | reverse complement strand
GTATCAACGCGCATAAATTCTTTGGCGGCACAGCACGATGGTGGGTGTATTGCTGTCGTATGTCACGGTGGCGTCATAAATGCTTATCTAGCAAACATGTTAGGTACAGAACGTTCGTTATGGATGATGGTGGAGAACACAAGCATCACTACCGTGAAGCTAAGTACTACACCAAGTGTGCTGACATTGAACGATTGCACTCATCTCTACGACTTGCTACTCAAGTAGAGATTTACAACGTTCCGCGTGACGGCGAGACTGCAAGATTGCACACTGCGAACCACAGCGCAGTTGCCCCGACAATATGAAGAGCAACTAGCGCAACGGGAACACCCGTGAAATATTGGGCATATCCAATTGCACCCTGAAATACGGCAGCAAATAGCAATGCTTGAATTGCATCAGTGGTGCTGGCATCGCCGTACAGTTGTTTGGCACGAACAGCAAGAAAGACGATTAGTGCAATGGTAACGAGCACGCTAACGCTGTGCACGCGCGCAACACTTGTCAATGCAAAACTTAAGCGCACCGCGTTCTCATCACCCGCATGAGGGCCAGTCGCAGTGACAACAGTTCCTGTCACGAGAGCTAATGAACTACTGCCCACAACCAATCGAATAGCCGTGACGAGACGTGGAGGTCCTGAGCGAAAATATGTATCTGGTTCTTGACCTGAGCGCCGGAAAAGCACGAAGGCGTTCGCTACCAATAAAAGAGAAACCAAAAAATGAGCCATGTTTGCGTACGGGTTCAACCCGGTAAGTACCACCACGCCACCGATAACAATTTGGACTAAAACGCCAACCACTAATCCCCACGCGAGAACCACCAAATCTTTCCTCATTGGTTTTCGAAAGTGAGCAAGCAAAACTGCGGCAATAACGCTGAAGGACACGACTCCTGTAAACAATCGGTTGGCTTGTTCAATCAAGGTATGTCCCGTCGAAACGTCGACAAATTTAGTGGCGTTGCATCGTGGCCAGTCGGCACATCCGAGCCCTGAGCCCGTTAACCGAACCATGGCTCCAGTAAAAATAATCACGGAAAGCGACCCCAAGGCTGTCCCAATAACAGTTCGGAACGTTTTCTGAGAAACGGTTATCACGGTCACCACTGTACGACAGCATCGTCATTGCTCTCCGTCTGGCGCCGACTGTTCGATAGTGGCTACGGTCACAGTCATGATCACATCTTTCGACGACTACCCGATTCATCAAACATCTGAACCAATCGCCCACACCGAATCTGGCGACCCGGGTGCCTCTGACCGGTACTTTTTTAACGGATATTCCCGCGATGGAAAAATTTTCTTTGCCGCTGCCATGGGTTTGTATCCAAACCGACACGTGATTGATGCATCTTTCAGTGTTGTGCGTAATGGAGAACAAGTAAATGTGCATGCATCTGGTCGCGCACCTGTGGACCGTATGGAATGCAACGTTGTTGGACCAATCAAAGTTGAAGTCATTGTGCCGATGAAAAAGCATCGCATCACTGTTGACGCACCGGAACATGCAATCCGCGCTGACATCACATTCGAAGCATCGTCCTTGCCATACGAAGAACCGCCGTTTCTTGTCCGTGCAGGTAACAGAAAAGTAATGAGCTATACCCGTCTGACACAACTAGGAACATGGACTGGATGGATAGAAGTAGATGGTGTTCGAACAGATCTCGCACCGGGCGACATAGTCGGCTCCCGCGACAGATCATGGGGCGTGCGCGGTGTTGGCGAACGCATTCAACTGGGAGCGCCTCTCAATCTGGCGCCCCAGTTCTATTGGCTATGGGCTCCGGTGTGGTTCGAAGGATTCGGAACAGTATTCGATGTCAACGAATACGCCGATGGTCAACGTTGGCATGAATCGGGAGCAATGCTGATCGGTCCTGACACCATCAAACACGCACATTCGGTGACGTATGACTATTCCTGGGAGCACGGCACTCGTCGTGCTGAACAGTTTGCATTGCAGTACGAATTTGCACAGGATTCGGCTGAACTGGTGTTTACACCGCTTGTGCATTTCCAAATGAACGGACTTGGCTATCTCCATCCCGAATGGAATCACGGTAACTGGAAGGGCGAATCCGTCACTGGCGGAGACAGATTCACGGTCCCAGTAAAAGACCCATTAGAAATGCATAATTTGCACACTCAAACTTTGAGTTCAGTGTCGTGCACACTCTCTGATGGAACCATTCATCACGGAATCGGAATACTTGAAACACTGGTGCTCGGCGCTCACGACCCATCTGGCTTTACAGGAATTAATGATGGGTACTCGAAGCTTTAACCATGCTTGACGGACATCGCTCCGTCGACAACGACTGCAGCACCGTTCACGAAGGAAGATGCAGGTAAGCACAGACTCAGTGTCATGTGCGCTACTTCTTCTGGGGTTCCATATCGGCGAAGTGGAACTTTTCTCTTCGCGTATTTCTCTTTCGCTTCGTCATTGATGCCAGCTGTCATCGCCGTGTCAATTGGACCCGGGCAAATTGCATTGACCGTTACGTTGTGTCGCCCTAGTTCCACGGCGAAACTTTTTGTGAGTCCTATCACTGCGTGCTTGGACGCCGTGTACGCAGATATTCCACCCGTAGCCACTATTGCTTCGGTGGAAGCAATATTTACTATCCGTCCGCCGTGTGGTGCCTTCAAGAGAAACGGAAGACTGGCCCGAATCATGTGGGCATGAGCAGTGACGTTTATTGCAATTGTCTGATCCCAGTTACCCAAGAAAGTCTCGTCATCAGAAAAGACTGACGACACCAGACTGACTCCTGCGTTGTTAACAAGGACATCAATACCGCCCCAGGCCTCAACGATCGTGCGGACAATCTCTTGACGGTCAGAAGCGTGCGAAACGTCCCCGCTGCAGCCCAAGGCTGAACCAGGGCCGTGCGCGGCCACAATTTCATCTAGGACCAGCTGCACCGACGCTGGATTTCGATCGGCAACAAGTACTTTCGCCCCTTCGTCAGCAAACAGATGCGCTGTAGCTCGTCCCATGCCGCTTCCGGCACCAGTAACGACCACCCGTGCGCCCTGAACGCTTCTCGACAATGTGCTCAATCTCATATATCTCCTCCGTGAAGGCCGAACGACCCAAAATCCATGCTCTCACAGGATTTCCGTAGAAAACGCAGATATACCCCCTCCAGATTCCACCACTCCGTGTGATTGAGTCATCACTACCACCACTCATAGTGGTTAGAGAAACATTATTAGTGAGAAATTCCTCAAGTTCTGCTCAGACCTGCCGATCCCTATTGCGGATCAAAAACAGGGAGCAGACACATGTCTCACAACCACACACATTTCGTCAGTCGCATCATCATCGCAACAGCAGTAGTTGCGATGGGCCTCGTAATGGCCCCAGCAGGTGCTCATGCATCAACCGGTGTCGTTGTTACATCCTCAAGTTCTGCAAAGACTGCCCCTGGCCAACCAAACTTCGGAGACCAGGGTCCACACGTTGTTGCAGTGCAGACAGCAATCATGCGCAATGGTTTTTCCTTGAATGGCGGCGCTACTGGTGTCTTTAACAAGGCAACCCAGCGCGCACTGAAGTCCTTTCAAAAAGTCGTCGGTCTCAAGGTGACTGGCGTCGTTGATACAGCTACTGCAAAAGTCCTGAAAGTTGCCGCCGCGAGCACTACTACTGTTCAAGCAACAACTACAACTGTCGCAGCCACCACAACCACTACTCCTGCCGTCGTCTACCCACTGACAACTTCAACTCTTCCCGTTCGTGGGGCCAAAGGAGATGCAGTTGTAGCAGTACAAAAGGCGTTGAAGGCAGCCGGCTTGGATGTAAAAGGCGGTATCGATGGCGCATTTGGTTCAGGCACTACGTCAACAATCTCTTCATTTCAGACGAGCAAGGGACTGACATCTACTGGAGTTCTGGACATTCCGACAGCCGTTGCTCTCGCATTGATCGCACCAGTTGCTGCACCTGCACCTGCACCTGTCAGTGTTGCGAGCACCTCTACTCTTCTCAATCCATCATCTCTTCCTGTTCGCGGAAACCGTGGCGACTCTGTCCGCACATTGCAGAACGCACTCATCAATGCTGGCGTAGAAGTCAAAGGTGGCGCCGATGGAGTGTTCGGAGGAGCAACCTATGTTGCGCTTCAGAAATACCAAACTGCGAATGGTCTGACTGTTACGGGAACCTTGACGACACAAACTGCCGTACAGCTCGGCCTTGTTGCAGCTCCTGCGGTTTCGATCTCAGTCTTTCCTGTTCAAGGTCTTTGCAGTTACGAAAACACTTGGCATGCGCCACGTGGCACTGAACGGCTGCACCTCGGAGTGGACATCCTTGCTAAAGAGGGAAATCTTATCTATGCAGTAACTGACGGAACTATCACCAAGCTCTACACAGTCGGCACAGACAAGCTTGCCGGTAATGGTGTTCGTCTAACAATGGCTGACGGCACATACTTCTTTTATGGTCACATGCAAAAGATTGCTGACGGAATCACCGTTGGTACAAAAGTCAAGGCTGGTCAAGTAGTCGGTTACCTCGGTAAAACTGGCGCTACCAATACCCCGCACCTTCACATTGAAGTACATCCTCTTGGAGGCGCAGCTATCGACCCAACACCAGTAATGGCTGCAGTTGATGCTTGCAGCGTTACTACCCCTCTTCCAGTTCCAGCGGCGTAATACAAATCGTCTTCGTTCTCTTTCTTGTCACACGATCCAGTGATGGGAAAGAGAACGTTGATGTGTGAAACCTATGGACGCACTTCGTAAAAGGCGTTCACAGAGTGTTCTACGTCGAGCTTTTTAAACTGCGTGAATCCGGCTTGGCGAGCCATTGACTCGGCCCGAGAAGCTGACAAACCTAAAGTCCCGAGGCCTTCGCCACCAGCCTCTGACATCGCAGAAGACATGCAACTCAGCACGCTGATTCCATAGAGCAAAGAGGCCATTGGATTCTTTATGACATTTAGTTCAAGAGTCTCTTGGGCTTTGATGTCTACCAACAACCAGGTGCCATCATTCTTTAAAGCCTTACGAATTGTCTTCATCATTTCGGTGGGCTGAGTCATGTCATGGATGCAGTCAAATGTGCAAATAAGGTCATAACTATGGTCATCGGCGATCGGATCCTCCCGAGGATCGAAGAACGAAACGTTGTGAGCTCCAGACTCAGATTTTCGTTCTTCAGCACGTGTAAGAGCAAATTTTGATATATCAAAACCATCGATAGTGCTGTTTGGGAAAGTTGAACCCATCAACAATGCAGCGCCGCCCGAACCACATCCGATGTCAGCAACGCGAACGCCAGCGGACAGTTTCTCTTTCATTCCGTCAAGTGCAGGTATCACCATTGGGATTAAGAAATTTTGATTCCAGGGTTCAAAACTACGCTCAATGCCCACAGCACCTTCTGGTCCGTGCGAGTCATAGTCATGTCCGACACCAGTGCGAAATGCTTCTGGCATTGCTTCCAACGCTCCCATAGTTTGCGGAAGTCGATGAAACATTCCCATTCCATAGGCCGGATGATTCGGAGTCGCTAAGACTGCAACGCCTTCGGGGGACAAATGAAAGACTGGTTGATTATCTGATAGATCAGCACATGTAACGATGTGCGCAGCTACTTGATTATGTAACCATTCCCGCACCCAGCGTTCATGCAATCCGGCTTTTGTTGCAAGCGAATCAGATGTGTCACCGTCTGTCGATGAAGCCATCACCGCATACAGTCCGAGACGATCGCCTAAGTGAATCATTCCCGCTGTAACAGCGCCTTCGAGTTTGCTAAAGATGCCAAAAGAGAACATCTTTAGAGCATCTGGGTCAAGTGGTCGCTGTTCTGTCATGTGTCGAATCGTAGGACAAAAAATTTGACTGTCTGTTACTCAGTAGGTGCGTAAATCCTTCGGTAAATGTTCGTTACCTGACAACTGACTCAGACCAAAGGTCATACCGTCGCCAATCTCAAAGACTTCTAAACGATTCACGGTCGCATGGCCAATGACAAGCCTTTCCCATTCCCACGGAGTTGGAGGAAAGCCAAGCATGTGACAGATGCTGACACTGCTTGTGCCGGCATGGGCTACAAGTAAGACACGTATGTCAGGACGGAATGCAGATGTCTTCTCCCACACTGGCAAATTGGTCTCTGCCCGGACCAGGCCATGCTCTTCTAGAAAAAGACTGGTTCCAACGTTGATGCGTTCAACAAAGTCCGACACAGCTTCTCCGCCATCTAGACCATTCCACCGCTCATGGGAGGGTTTCGCTTTTTCAGATTTGTATGCCTCAATGGCTTTTTCTTCGGGGGTTCCGTGCCAGATCGGGTTACGTATCTCCTCTAGCCACGGAGCAATCACCAGAGGCATCTGTAGAGACTCAAGTATCGGAGCCGCTGTTTGTTGTGTTCGAACAAGTGGGGATACAAACACCTCATCGAAACTTTCTGTCGTTGCCCATTTTCCCAACAAGGCCGCTTGTTCGTGTCCTCGCAGAGTCAGAGGTGGATTGTCGACGTTTAATCTGTCCCTGACCCACTCCGGTTCGGCATGACGAACAAAAACGATTTCCATTGACTGGATTGTAGAGCGCTGCGGTATCCGGAAGACATCATTATTCAGGAACAGAGAAAACTATTCCGCAGGCATCGAATGCACGTTGAAATTGTCTCTGATACTGCGCATTGTTGGTGTCAGGGCCACTCACGTCATAAATGCCGGATAACGAAGTACCCAGGCACGCCCCTTCGCTATCTGAGACGGTGAGACCGAACTGATTCGCAATCATCTTTCCGATAACTGACAACTCTGATACATCGCTCACTGTATTCATCGTTGGGTCAGTAGCTGTTGGACTCGGAATCGGGTTCATCGGCAAAGTGATTTCACCGTTAGTCGGTGGAGCAACGGACGAGGGCATGCCGCAGCGCGCCACTAGTTTGCCTTCCACTGCGTTGGCCTGTCGTAAGGTCAATTCTGAACCTAGTTCAACAGCCGCAGCTACGGCCTCTGCGATATCTAAGGCTCTATTGACATCCCAATCAACTGTGTTCATCACGGTGATGAACACAGAAATTTTTGTCGCGATAGCGGTTGCTTCTGTAGTCACAGAGTCGTCAGTCACTGCATTAACTGTACGTTCGTATGCAGAGTTGGATTCAGTCCGTAATTGGGAATAACGATCTTCAGAAAAATTATCTAGACCTTGCGAGAAGCCAGCAACATAATCGGAAATGGAAACGTTCGAGCCACATAAAGCGTCCGAGTTACTAGAGCAAGATCCAAGCACACCCAGTAGCCCAACCACCAACGAGAGACTCCATCGGGAACCAGAACGGGAACTCAATAACACTTGGCTAGTCTGCCAGCACTACGCAACGTAAAGCAGCCATCTAGAGTTCCAGCATGAACAAGATTGATGCAACGATGGCGATTTTGCGTATTTCGATGGGGACATCAATTGCGTACCACGGAATCAATAAGGCGAGAGGTATCGCTGGAACAACTTCATGGTTTTCAAGCATCGGAATGAAATGGGCGAAACAACAAGCCGTGATTGCTGCGTCTACTGAGATAATTGCTGGCGTCGGCTTGACCCTCGGTCTAGCAACTCCCCTGACCTGTGTTGCAGTTATTGCGCTCATGACAGTAGCGATAATCACAGTCCACGCCCGTGTCGGCTACTTCATCTTCTTGCCGAACGGAGGTTGGGAATACTGCGCGTCGATCATTGCTGTGGCAACAGCTGTCGCAGTGACCGGCCCAGGATCATTCTCTATTGACAGCGTATGGAACATCAACCAGTCACTCGGAGTTTTTGCACTGCCTATGGGTGTGGCGTGTGCAGTGTGTCATTTGACGCTCTGCTGGCGACCGCAAATGAAGTCTCCTACGGCGTAGCATTCAACTCGTGTTTCTTCACCGATTTACTCGCATTCTTCTCACCGCCATTTGCGTTGTTATTGCAGGCATGTGGGTCTATGCATTCGGATTCGCGCCTCGAGAGAGTTTCAACAAGATCAACGACTCAGCGTGGCAAGTTCGATCACAAGCCCATTGCAAAGCAGCAGAAGATATTCGGTTCTCGTTTCAAGATCTAACACCCATGAAAGCCAATGATCCATCTGCGCTTAAAGCAAAGGCCAAATTGGTGGATGCAGCTACTGACGCACTGGAAGCCGCCATCAATTTGATTGCGGCTGATAAACCAGCCGACGCCAAAGGACAAGAGTTGGTACCGAAATGGATTGCTGATTACCGCACGTACATCTCAGATCGTCGAGCATTTGCGAAGGCACTACAGAGTGCAACTACTCGTCCATTCTTTGCCGAAAGTGAAGTCGAAGGTGTGCCCATCAGCGAACGGATCAGTAAGTTTGCGCGCGAGAACGACATGAAGACATGTCAAACTCCATACGACTTGTCGGTCTAATCGACAGTCACCCAACCCAATTCGGTGTCATATCGCCGCACGACACGTGCTGGTGAGCCAACTGCAACGCAGAAGTCAGGAATATCGTGCGTCACCACAGCATTCGCGCCAATCACCACATGTTTTCCGATTGTGACCCCGGGCAGCACAACTGCTCCGTGTCCGAGCCATGAGCCATCTCCGATTACAACAGCGCGTTCTGGTTGTGACTGTTGCGAAATAGGTCGAGAAACATCTTCATACCCGTGATTCTGGTCAGTGATGTACACGTGATGTCCGGTCCAGACATCATTTCCGATTGTGATCGAAAAATGTCCAACAATGCCACTGCCTCGGCCTATGAGACAGCGGTCCCCAATCGATACGACAATGTTTGAGATGCATTTCTGGCCAGGCACCATTCCTGCTGACAAAGCAACATCAGGCCCGATCAAAGTGTCATGACCAATGGAGATGTATTCCTCATTAAAGATCGTGGTCGGCTTCCACATGATCATGCTGCGATCACCGAATGCAGCAAAGCGTTTTCCCCTCGAATCTGTTGCACTCGTTGAAGCCCAGAACGACAGTCGCCTGTTTAGGTCAACAAAAATACGACCGGCTAACTGTTTGAACATAGTGCACACGCTAGTGAACTGACCGCTAACCACAGGTACCGTATTGCCATGCAGAATCAGCTTCACACCATTGCAACTGACCGTGGAACACTTACCGGACTCATCTCGCCGCATGGGAGTTGTGAATTTCTTGGTATCCCCTTTGCTACCGCGGATCGATTAGAAAATCCAGTGGACATCTCTTCTTGGGATGACAACTATCAGGCAACCGCGTACGGCCCTATTTGCCCGCAGACTCCCGGAATGCTCGAGATGGCTCTCAATATGGATGCATCACAAATGAAAGAAGATTGCCTCAACCTCAATGTATTTACGCCAAGAACTCCTACAGAGGGAATGGCACTTCCAGTCTTGGTTTGGATTCACGGCGGTGCTTATACAAATGGGGCCGGCTCGGTCGCTTGGTATCACGGGGCATCTTTGGCGTCACGGGAAACAATTGTTGTAACCATTAACTATCGCCTCGGGCCATTAGGTTTCCTCGGAGACGGCAACTACGGAACACTCGACATGTTGTCTGCATTGCGTTGGGTACAACGCAACATCTCAGTGTTCGGCGGCAATAGCAATAACGTCACGATTTTTGGGCAATCAGCCGGAGGTTCAGCAGTGGTTTCATTGCTTGCTAGTCCTGAGATAAATGGCCTTGTACATAAGGCCTGGGCCATGAGCCCGTCGATCGGACAACTTCGCGACAAACCACGTGCCATTGAATTGGAAAAACAATTTGTAGCACTCGCGGGATTCAAGACTCTCGCTGACGTTAAATCGATGTCAGTTGAGGACATCCTTGCCACACAACAAACACAAATGACATCGCCTACTAAGGCTTTTGATTTCTACTCACCAACCGCAGGAGGAGCATCTCTCTCCACTGACATACTCGGCGCTGCAGCTCGTTCGGCGATTCCACTTGTTATCGGCACAAACCGAGACGAAAACAAGTTGTGGTCCACTTTCGATGAATCCATCATTAATGCTGACATAGCTCGATGGGAGGAGTACACGGAAGAGATATTTGGAGTACGTGCGCAACAAGCTCAAGATACATACAAAGCACTTCGCCCAGGCGAATCTGTAGGAGGATTGATGTCGGCAGTAAGTACCGACACCGGCTTTCGTCAGCCGGCACAACGTTTGTGTGAAAGTCGTGTTGTAAACGACACTCCAACTTGGATGTATTGGTTCACATGGCCATCGCCAGCGTTCGGCGGCGTCATCGGTTGTTGTCATGCTCTCGATATCCCGTTCGCTTTTGACAATCTTGACGCAGAGGGTGTTCAGATGATGACCGGAGACGGCGCCGAGCGTGCCGCCATAGCCGACAGGTTTGCTTCAGAAATCGTCGCGTTTGCCGCACATGGGCACCCAAGTTGGAGTCAATTCAACGCCGATGACCGCCCAACATTAGTGATTGACGTAGTCACACAGTTGGCTCATGACCCAGAATCCGAAATACGTGTCCTCTACTCGTAGGTAACAAGCAGTTCAATCCGCGAATCGGCCGATCTCCCATAGCCTTGATGGCTCAAGGAGGGTCCGACAATGTCTAGTTCCCGCGTCAAGGTCATCGTGCCGCATCTAATCGAACGTAAAAATGCGTCAGGAATACTGACGATGGTCACTGCGTATGATTCGACGTTCGCGTCAATTGTTGATGAAGCCGGAGTTGATCTGATTCTTGTGGGTGATTCCGTTGCAACTGTTATGCAAGGCCAGAAAACGACTCTGGGCGTATCTATGGATCACATGGAGTACCACGTACAGATGGTGGCATCGGTTAAACCGAAGGCCTTGATTGTTGGCGACATGCCTTTTGGTTCGTATCAATCGTCCGTGGCTGATGCTGTTCGTAATGCCGTTCGTTTAATCAAGGCTGGTGCTGAAATTGTAAAACTTGAAGGCGGTGTACACGTCCGAGAAGCAATTGAAACAATTGTTCGCGCCGATATTCCTGTGATGGGGCATATTGGATTAACTCCACAGAGTTATCACCGCATTGGCGGCAACAAAGTTCAAGGACGAAACGAAGGCAAGCAATCCGGCAGCCGAGATCGAATCTTGGCTGACGCGCGTGCAGTGGAAGAGGCTGGTGTGTGTGCATTTGTTATTGAAGCCGTACCTGCAGAACTTGCAACAGAGATAACAGCCAATTCAGGAGTCCCTACGATAGGTATTGGAGCCGGTGTGAACTGCGATGGGCAGGTCCTCGTGTTACATGATCTTCTGGGTCTATCCGAAAGGTCCTTCACCTTTGCCAAGGCATACAGCAACTTCAGGCAATTATCTCTAATTGCGGTGTCTGAATACGTGTCGGATGTGCAGAATCGACGCTTTCCTGACTCCACCAATAGTTTCTAACAACTATGAAAATCATTCGGTCCGTTTCAGAGATGCAGGAATGGTCATCAACTGAACGTAGAACTGGAAAATCAATTGGCTTCGTACCCACGATGGGAGCCCTTCACCTGGGCCACGCTGAACTATTTAGACGCAGTGTTGCTGAGAACCAGAGAAGCGTCGTTTCAATATTTGTGAACCCACTGCAATTCAACAATGCCTCTGATCTTGAGGCTTATCCGCGTCAACTTGAACAGGATCACGTGATTGCAGAACGTGAAACTGTTGATGTGTTGTTCGTACCCAGCCATGAGGAGATGTACCCGGAAAATTTCAGCTCAATTATTTCTGCT
>CAMDBY010000034.1 GCA_945889575.1 Bifidobacterium breve | reverse complement strand
ACGAGATCTTTGTGGCACTCATGAAATGCGGGTCCCTGTTGTGCGACGACGCTCACGCTCAATCAGCCAGTCCGTGGTGCGAGTAAGAGGAATGGTGATCAGAAGAAAAATCGCAGCTGCTGCAATGTAAGGCGTGAAGTTTGCAAACTTTGATTTGTCGATTCCTGCTTGGCGCAAGATTTCAATTGGACCAATCAGGCTGACGAGAGCCACGTCTTTTTGCAAACTCACCATGTCGTTCATGAGTGGTGGGATGACGCGACGTATGGCTTGAGGTAGCACGACATGTCGCATGGTTTGCCAACTTGATAATCCGAGCGATCGAGCAGCAGCTCGTTGTGATTCGTGAACGCTTTCAATACCCGCACGAAACACTTCAGCTATATATGAGGCGTACGTCAGAACAAGCGCAACCGAACCCCAAATCAGTGGGCTGTTCCATGGTCTGTCAATGCCAAGACCTGGCACGCCAAAACCAATCAGGTAGATCCACAAGATAATGGGGACGCCACGCATGATGTCGGTGTACGCGATAGTGAGGATGCGTAGGGGGAATAATGCTGCCGAGCGTGAATTGCGCGTGATTGCAACCAACAGTGCGAGGGCAACAATTGCAGGCATCGACCAGGCAAAAATCTTGATATCCAGAACAAAAGCATCAAGAAGACGGGGGAGCGAATCGGCGAATCGTTCACCATTGAAGAACGATTCATGCACTCGGTCCCACCGAGGCATCTTCGGAACAAAAACAACAATCGCAGTCACTACCGCCAGCGAACTGACGGTAGCAACTACGGTGCTGCGGCGTTTGCGTGCGCGTTCATACGCAGCGCGACGGCCTGTAATGGTTCCCATTGGTTATGGGTATGGACTGTTTAGGACACCGCGATAAGAGGTGCGTTGGTCTTGTCGGCCAACCATGTCTTTTCGATTTCAGCAAGTGCGCCGTTGTCCTTGAGTGCAGCAAGGGCAATATCAACACAAGAAACCAGTGGGTTATCAAGGTCAAAGACCAAACCGAAGTTGTCAGGTGTGGTGCTCGCGCTAGCTGGGAACTGACCAACAACTGATGCACCGGTGAGTTCCACTGCTGCAATGTAGAAGGCAGTTGGAAGGTCAACAACGATTGCATCAATTTGCTTAGCTTCAAGAGCTGCTTTTGCGCCAGCATTGTCGTCATAAGCAAATGGCTCAGCAGATGGCTTGATCACATTAGTGATGAAGTCAAGGCTTGTTGTTCCGGCTTGTGCGCCGAACTTTACGTCCTTCAAATCAGCAACAGTTGTTGCGCCAATTGCTGGTGAACCTGCAAGGGCTACTACTGCTTGGTTGGTTGAGTAATAGGAGGCACTGAATGAAACAGTCTTCTTGCGCTCATCATTTATTGAGAACTGCTGAAGGTTGAAGTCAAAATTCTTTTTTCCTGGCTGTACAGCTTCGTCGAAGGCGGTGCGCACCCAAGTAACTGCTGCATCGTCGAAACCAAGCTCGGCAGCTACTGCGTATGCAACAGCGGCCTCAAAGCCTTCCTTTGATTCAGGCTTGTCATTTTCAACCCATGGAGAATAGGCAGGGTTACCTGTTCCGATTGTCAATGTGTCAGCGGTGAGTGTCTTGCCACTGGTGCACTCGTTGCCTGTACCGGTACTTGCAGCAGCCGTGGTGTCTGATGATGAGCTACTGCCACCGCAGGCGGCGAGCAGAAGAGTGCCAGTGATGGCGATTGAAATAGTTAGCTTGCGCATGATGGTTCCTTTCACGGAATTTCGTTGGAGCGATACGACTCTACAAGTTCCAATACCCGACCCAACAAGTCGGGTTTAGTGTGACCTCTTGACAGTGAGACAGTTTCTGTCTTAGTGTCTCAATGTGACCTTCGCCACAACATCGCCACCTCGCGACATAGAAGCAGCCATATTTACAGCTGTTGATTCCTGCGTCACGCAATGGGGCTGGGACAAAGTCACCATGGACGACATTTGCGTCACGGCAGGCGTTTCTCGAGCCACCGTGTACCGGTTGTTTCCTGGCGGTCGCGACGTGTTGTTCGAAGCGGTGCGTCTGAGCAAATTAGAAGATTTTTTCACGGCCATGCGTGCTCATGTCGAGGGCTCTGAGTCGTTGGAGGAACTCTTGGTGCGTTGCATTGTTGTTGCCTCAAGTGAATTGCAGCATGACGAACATCTGGCAATGATGCTGGCAACTGCACCGGGGGAAACCCTGGGCGATCTTACGGTGAACGGCCTCGATCGCATTGTGCGTGTTGCAACAGCATTCATCACTCCTCTCACCGATGAATTCATTCCAACTGCTGAAGCTGCACACATTGTTGAAGTGATGTGCCGACTGGTGATCTCGTATTACTTGTCGCCGTCACCCACCCTTGATTTTGCTAACGAAGATGCCACGCGCTCCTTTGTTCGCACGTTTCTTCTGCCGAGCACATCGTCAGTTGTCGTAACCCACTAAACCAAAAGAGAGAATCATGAGCATTATTGATAAATCAAATGAAGAAATGATCGGCCGCGCCGAACTCAATGACATTGAGGCAATTCTTGCCATCACCAACACAGACGTTGATGAAGTTGAGCACGTAGTTAAAAACAATGCAGACAGCATTTTCACTTGGGACTATTCGTTGGCACGGCCCCAGTTGCGCAAGTTGTACGAAAAGGCCAAGGTGGGGCAGTGGAATGGCGCAACTGATCTCGACTGGAGCATCGGCGTAGACATTGAAAAAACCATCGCAGAAGATTCCTTGATTCTGGGTAGTGGTATGCAGCGTGACCGTTATGCCGATACAAAAATTGGTAAGTGGGGTGACAAAGAATGGCTTGAGTTCGGTATCGAGGGTCGTCGCTGGCAGCTCAGTCAGTTCCTTCATGGAGAACAAGGCGCGTTGATCTGTACTTCAAAGATTGTTGAAACTGTGCCATGGTATGACGCAAAGTTGTACGCGAGCACTCAGGTTGTAGATGAAGCGCGCCACGTTGAAGTGTTTGCTCGGTATCTCGATGAAAAACTTGAAGGCGGATATCAGGTCAATACACACCTTCGCCTCTTGCTCGACGACATCATCAATGACAGTCGCTGGGACATGACATACCTCGGTATGCAAATCATGGTGGAAGGTTTGGCGCTTGCTGCGTTCGGCTTCCTTCACGCCACAACGAACGAGCCACTCTTGAAGAAGTTGTTGCGCTACGTCATGAGCGATGAAGCGCGTCACGTTGCCTTTGGAGTTCTCAGTCTCAAAGAGGTCTATGACGGAATGTCTGATGCTGAAATGAAGGACCGTCAAGAATTTGCGTATGAAGCAAGTGTTCGCATGCGTGACCGCTTTTTGCAGCAAGAAGTATGGGATCGTCTTGGTGTCAGCACCAAAGAACTTGCTCCCATCATGCTGCAAGACCCAGAGCGCCAATTATTCCAGCAGATGTTGTTCGCAAAGATCGTGCCGAACTGTAAGAAGCTCGGTCTTCTTGACCGTAACGACAAGTGGCTGCGCCATAAGTTCGAAGAAATGGGTGTTATCCAGTTCGAGGATTGGCAAGACACCACGGACGAAGTTGACGATTTCGAAATCGGCAAGGAACTTCGCCCAATCGGACAATGATTCGGGGCGGTGGCACCACCTCCCATCAGCCATAATGGTGCATGGCCATTTTCGGACAAGTTCTCACGGCGATGATTACGCCCTTCGACGCATCGGGCGCGCTCGACCTCAATGAGGCCGTACGTCTCGCGAAGTGGCTACAAGACAACGGCAACGATGGTCTTGTAATTTCTGGAACAACAGGCGAGTCATCAACGCTGACCGATGCCGAGAAATTGTCATTATGGGAAGCAGTTATTAACGCAGTCACTATTCCCGTAATTGCTGGTTCTGGTTCTAACGACACTGCGCACTCCGTGCACATGACAAAAGAAGTCACGAAGATGGGTGCTGCCGGAATTTTGGCAGTGGGGCCGTATTACAACCGCCCGCCACAAAGTGGACTTGCCGGGCATATCACTGCCATGGCAAACGCAACTACATTGCCAGTTGTTATTTATGACATCCCAGTTCGCACAGGCCGAAAAATTTCTACACAGACTCTTGCGAAGTTGGCAAACACGGTGCCGAACATCAAGGCGCTCAAAGATGCTGCTGGCGCTCCAGCAGAAACCGCAAACCTCATGGCGCAGGTTCCGAAAGATTTCGAACTGTATTCCGGTGATGACGGGCTCACGCTTGCGTTCCTTGCATACGGTGGCAGTGGGGTTATTGGTGTTGCGACACATTGGAGCGCACCAGAACATCAGGCCATGGTTACTGCATTCAAGAAGGGCGATGTCGCTTTGGCGCGTAAGTACAACGACATTCTTCTTGAGAGTTACGCATTCGAAACTGGTGATGACAACCCGAACCCCATTCCAAGCAAAGTCATGATGAACTACCTCGGATTCAATGTGGGTGACTGTCGTTTGCCGATGGGGCCACCACCTGCAGGTCTTGCTGATCGTGCTGCAGTCGTGCATGCCAATTTGCAAAAAGCGCGCGAAGCGCTGAGCAAGTAACTCATGGCCCAGCCAGTACGTATTTATTTCCTTGGCGGTCTCGGCGAGATCGGGCGCAACTGCATGGTGCTCGAGCAAGACGACAAGTTGATGCTCATCGACTGTGGTCTCATGTTTCCCGACGCTGATATGCACGGTATTGACTTAGTCCTTCCGGACTTCACGTTTCTTCGTGAGAATGCCGACCGCATTGTTGGCTGTGTGGCAACCCATGGTCATGAAGATCATGTGGGCGGTCTGCAGTTTCTTTTGCGTGAACTGTCATTTCCTATTTATGGCTCGATGGTCACATTGGGACTTGCTCGCAATCGCATTGAAGAAGCCGGGCTACTCAAAAAGACTGAATTGATAACAGTGCGCGACGGTGAGCGACTCAATATTGGTCCGTTCGATGTGGAGTTCCTGCCTGTCACGCACTCAGTGCCACATGCTCATGCAGTCATTGTTCATACTCCTCAGGGCGTCATAGTGCATTCAGGTGACTTCAAGCTTGATCTCACACCAGTTGATGACCGCAGAACTGACCTCGCTCGACTTGGCGAGCTGTCAAAGACTGTGGGCATTCGCTTATTGATGTGTGACTCAACCAACGCTGAAGAGCATGGTCACGCACCAAGCGAGAAGAGCGTTGGCGCTGTGTTGCACCAGTTGTTCCACGAACATCGCGATCGTCGAATCATCACAGCCAGTTTTGCTAGCCATATTCACCGCGTGCAGCAGATTATTGAGGCTGCAATCGATAATGGTCGCAAGGTGTGCCTGATGGGGCGCTCTATGCAAAAAAACATTGGGCTTGCCATTGATTTGAAACTCATCAACGTGCCGGCAAGTGTTTTTGTTGATGTTGAGAAAGTTGATGACTTTGCGCCGGAAGATATCTGCATCATCTCAACTGGATCTCAAGGTGAACCAATGGCTGCATTGTCATTGTTGTCACGCGGAGAAAGTCGCTGGTTCAAAGTAGGCGAACGTGACACCATTATTTTGTCAAGCCACGCAATCCCGGGCAATGAAGGCAATGTTAATCGCGTGATTGATGGTCTTGTTCGCGCCGGTGCCAAAGTTGTTCACTCAGGTATTGCTGATGTGCACGCAACTGGCCATGCCCAAGCCGATGAATTGAAGACGTATCACTCCATCTTGCAGCCCGAATGGTTTGTGCCAGTTCATGGCGAATATCGCCATATGCGCGCGCATGCTGAATTGGCAGTCGTGATGGGTGCTGCACCTGATCATGTTCTGCAAGCAACTGACGGCGATGTATTGGAACTATCTGATGATGGTCTTGCATTCCACAGCACGGTGCCTGCGGGCTATTTATTCGTTGATGGAATTGTCGGCGATGTTGGCCACGGTGTATTGCGAGATCGCAAGGTCTTAGCTGAAGAAGGCGTTGTAGTAATTGTTGCGACAGTCGATAGCGCGCTGCACAAGGTGATTACCGGGCCGGAAGTCATTACGCGAGGCTGGGTGTATGCACCAGAAGCGGATGCGTTGCTGGATGAAGCAGAGGCGCATATTGAAAAGGCTCTTGTGAAGGCGCTTGACGATGGAATCACCGATGTTGACGGACTTGAGCGTGTGGTGCGTAAGGCTGCAGGCAAATTTGTGAGCGATCGCACCAAACGACGGCCGATGATTGTGCCCGTCGTGATGACCACTTAATTCTCTAGCCCGATTCTCTGTCATGCTGGGACTATCTGAATAGATACCTCAGGAGGCGCTATGTACGGAGCACAAGCAGTTATTCAAACGCTGGTCGATTCTGACGTCGATGTTTGTTTTGCAAACCCAGGTACATCGGAGATGCACTTAGTCACGGCAATTGATACAACGCCAGGCATGCGTTCAATTCTCGGACTTTTTGAAGGCGTCGTCACGGGTATGGCAGATGGCTATGCACGCATTGCAGAAAAGCCAGCTGCCACGTTGTTGCATCTCGGGCCTGGTCTTGCAAATGGTCTAGCCAACTTGCACAACGCCCGTCGCGCACAATCACCGGTTGTCAACATAGTTGGTGACCACGCCACGTATCACCTTCAATACGATGCACCACTGACTTCTGACATCAAAGGTTTTGCTCAGCCAATTTCAGCGTGGTTACACAGTGCCACGAGTCCGATGTCAGTTGGCAGTGATACGGCACGTGCAGTGCAAGCGGCACGTCAATGGCCAGGGCAAATTGCCACTCTGATTCTTCCGGCAGACGTTGCATGGAACGAAGGGGGAGTTGCTGCCCCTGCGTTACCCATTGCACGCGCAGTACAGGTTGGCCATGAAGCGATTGCGAAGGTTGCGGCTGCAATTCGTAGCGGAAAGCGCGTGGGCGTGTTGTTGCGCGGTGCTGCCTTAACAGAAGTTGGCTTGTTGGCGGCTGGCAAAGTTGCGTCTGCTGGCAATGTTCGACTGATGTGTGACACATTTGCCCCACGAATCCAAAAAGGTGCAGGTCGTGTGACGGTGTCGCGTTTGCCATATTTCGCTGAGCAACTAGTTGAATTCCTGGCTGACCTTGAAGTGTTGGTGTTGGTCGGAACAAAACCACCTGTCACTTTCTTTGCGTATCCGGGCAAGCCAAGTTGGGGCACAGCGGGAACAACAGAAATTTTGCATCTTGCTCACGCATACGAAGACGGCGTTGCAGCACTGCAAGAACTTGCAGATGATTTACATGCAGCGTCACATCAGCCAGCAGTTGCTCAGTTTGTTATTGATGCAACAATCGGCGACAAGCTTGATGGATTTTCTATTGGTCGTTCTATTGCGCGTCACTTGCCCGAAAACGCGATCATCGCTGATGAAGGCGGAACATCGGGTGGTGGTGCCCAAGTGGCGCTCGCAACGTCAGTTCCACATGATCAAATTTCCTTAACAGGAGGTTCTATTGGTCAAGGTCTACCAATGGCAACCGGAGCAGCAGTTGCAGCAAACGGACAACGCAAAGTGGTGTGTCTGCACGGTGACGGTGGCGCGATGTACACGTTGCAGGCGTTATGGACTCAGGCGCGAGAAAAACTTGACGTCACCACGGTCATCTTTGCGAACCGTTCGTATGCCATTTTGCAGATTGAATTGCACCGCACGGGCGCTGGCACAGGTGGCGAAAAGGCTCAGGCAATGCTTGACCTGTCAAACCCCGAATTGAATTGGGTACAGATTGCTAATGGGCTTGGCGTTGAGGCCGTGCGCGTCGAGACCGCCGAGGCATTTGATGCCGCTTTTGCAGCAGCAATGAAGCAGACAGGTCCACGGCTGATTGAGGCCTATCTGTAGGGGTATCCCGAGGGTGGGAACACCTCATTGCTACCCTTTCTTCATGTCTGCCAAGGGTTCTCGTCCATCGTCTCGCGGCACCAAGGCGCCTTCAGGCTCTCGTGCAGCGGTCAAAACGCCTCCAAAGGGCAGCAAGCGCCCACCGGTGAAGCCAGATTCAGCAGCGCGCGAAGTGGTGCGCGGACGCGAAGTGGAATTCTGGGGCGTCGGGTGCATCAGTCTTGGCATTGTCCTCGTGTTGTCGATGTATCTCCATATGGCTGGTCCTCTTGGTCGCGCCATCGACACAACATTCGGCTGGCTGCTCGGACTAGGTCGTTTTGCATTGCCGATGGTGATCACCGGAATTGGCGTTGCCATGGTGCGCCGTCGCAGTGTTCAACATCGTCTCCGTCTCACCATGGGATGGACCATCGTGGTGTTAGCAATTCTTGGTTTCCTGCATCTCATCAATGGCGCAGACAAAATCGTTGCCAGCGTTGATGCCATGTCACAAGCTGGCGGATGGTTTGGTGCCATCATGGCCGAGCCGTTGAGTTCAACAATTAGTTGGGCTGGTGCATTAGTCGTTTTGTTTGCAATCGCTGTCGGCGGAACAATGTTGATTACCGATACAACAGTCCCAGAGTTGGTTATTGCTATTCGTACATGGACCGCGAAGCAATCTGGTTCAGCAGCCTCTCTGGCGCGTGGTGTTTCGTCTCGCGACGGATCATCTAAGCCGTATGACGAATTCAGCAATGACGATTCAGATTTTGCGCCAGCACCTGCAGTACGTGAACAACCGCAAACTATTTACGATGCAGATTCAGACCCTGATCTTGTTGGGAAGAAAGAACGCGCAAAGCGTCGCCCTGAACCAGGTCGGGTTGAGCCAGTCACTCCTGAATTTGTTGGCAAACCAAGCACAAAACGCGCCGCAGGTTCATCAGAAGAATCAGCAGTTGGTGCACCCGCGGTGCCAGGTGTATGGGTATTGCCACCAACAGATTTGCTCGGACTTACTGAAGTGCAAGAAGTTAATAAGGCGCGTGTTGCTGAACGCGGTCGACTGTTGGAAGAGTCTCTTGCATCTCACGGTGTTGAAACTCGTTTGGTCGGAATGACAGTTGGTCCGACTGTTACTCGCTTCGAACTTGAACTGGGTTCAGGTGTCAAAGTTTCTAAGGTCACCAGCTTGAACCGTGACATTGCCTATTCAATGGCCGCAACTGATGTGCGAATTTTGGCGCCTATTCCTGGTAAATCAGCTGTTGGTGTTGAAGTACCGAATGAAACACGTCAACTCGTTTCGCTCGGCGACCTCATCTCGTCTCCTGAAGCTCGTGCAGCAACACATCCTCTTGATGTCGCAGTTGGTAAAGACATTGCAGGTCGTGCCGTGTTCTTGAACCTTGCTTCGACACCCCACATGCTTATTGCTGGTGCAACGGGTGCTGGTAAATCAAGTGGCATCAACTCAATCTTGACGTCATTGCTGATGCGCAGCACGCCAGATGAAGTACGTCTGATTCTCATTGACCCTAAGCAAGTGGAAATGGGCCAATATGCGCGCCTTCCTCATTTGCTCACTGCGCCAGTTACTAATCCAAAGAAAGCAGCTAACGCTTTGGGTTGGGCAGTGAAAGAAATGGAACGTCGCTATGACCTTTTGGTTGAAGTGGGCTTCCGTGACATTGGTGGGTACAACGCAGCATTCGATAAAGGTGAAGTCAACGACAACACCGATGAGAACGCAAAGAAGTACGAACGCCTACCGTTTATTGTTGTGGTTGTCGACGAGTTAAACGACCTCATGATGGTTGCAGCACGCGACGTCGAAGAATCAATTACACGTATTGCTCAAAAGGCACGTGCCGTTGGTATTCACCTCATTGTCGCTACGCAGCGACCATCGGTCAACGTCATCACAGGTGTTATCAAGGCCAATATTCCGGCTCGTATGGCATTTGCAGTGAGCAGTCTCACCGATAGCCGAGTGATTCTGGATCAGCCAGGTGCAGAAAAACTTGTGGGTAAGGGCGACATGTTGTTGATGCCCGGAAACACAAACGTTCCGAACCGTATTCAGGGTTCATGGGTTGATGAAGACGAAGTGCGCAAGATTGTGACTCACTGGCGACGTCAATCTCCTGAAGTGGTCTACGTCTCTGGTATCGAAGGTGAAGAGTCGGGCGGCAGTGGCGCTGGCGGGCTGTTTGGTGGCGGTAGTGGCGGAGTAGATGACGAACTCATCAAGGCAGCTATTGAAATTGTGGTGCGCTCTGGGCTTGGATCTACCTCGCTCTTGCAGCGCAAACTGAAAGTGGGCTTTGCGCGAGCTGGCCGACTGATGGACGAACTCGAAGAGCGTGGCATAGTGGGTCCGAGCGAAGGTTCTAAAGCGCGCAGTGTCATGATGAGCGTGGAAGAACTCGAATCAATGCGGGAGTAACACAATGGCCAACACGGCATTCACCGAAATCACTACTGGACTTCAGTTTCCAGAAGGGCCGGTGGCGATGCCAGACGGCAGTGTCATACTCACCGAACTGTTTGCCTCGCGCCTTACGCGAGTTGCGCCAGATGGCACCAAAACAATTGTTGCTGAAATCAATGGTTCACCAAATGGTTTAGCCGTTGGTCCTGATGGCGCTTTGTATTTGTGCAATAACGGCAATGCATTCACACCACTCAATGCTGGCGGCCTGATGTACCCAGGTCCGTTTGACGAATCAAAATACATCGGCGGCCGAATTCAGCGAGTTGATATCGCAACCGGAACTGTGACAGATTTGTATACACACTGCGGCACTACAGCGTTACGTGCACCCAATGACATCGTGTTTGACAAACAGGGCGGCTTCTACTTCACAGATCACGGAACTCGATCAGAACGAAGTGCAGACCGTACAGGTATCTATTACGCAAAGCCTGATGGTTCATTCATTGAAGAAGTTGCGTTTCCTACTGATGGCCCGAACGGCATCGGATTATCGCCTGATGAAAATACTCTGTACTGGGCAGAGACTCACACAGGACGCGTCTATCAGCGTGCAATAACCTCACCAGGAAAATTGGCTCCACCTGATGCGTCCACTGTGTTGTGCGGATTGCCCGGATATCAATTGTTGGATTCGCTTGCAGTTGATGGTGAAGGCAACGTCTGTGTAGCTACCATCGTCAATGGCGGTATCACCGTGATTTCGCCACAGGGTGAGGTGCTGCAACACATAGCTGTTGATGACCGCATCACGACCAATATCTGCTTCGGTGGGCCTGATTATCAAACTGCGTACATCACGGCTTCAACTACAGGCCGTTTGCTGGCTATGAAGTGGCCATACAAAGGACTCAAACTGAACTACCAGTAGGCTCTATCCGATGGTTCAGCGCTACTACATTGAGACTTTGGGGTGCCCAAAGAACCAGGTCGACTCAGACAAAATCGCCGGCAAACTCATTGCTGATGGCTTGGTGGCTACTGAAGACGCATCAAAAGCAGATGTTGTTGTTGTCAACACATGCGCGTTCATCGAAGAGGCGCGCAAAGAAAGCATCGACACGATGTTGGCGCTTGATGACACCCGCAAACGTTCGTCACGGCTGATCGTGACTGGCTGTATGGCTGAGCGCTATGGCGAAGAACTTGCCGAAGCTTTGCCAGAGGCCGACCAAGTTGCAGGTTTCGGAGTTCCATTGCAGCTCACACGCAAGCCGATTGCTGTGACAGGTGAAGTGCCAAAGTTCGACTTGCTGAACTTGCCACGTCCGAAGTCAACGTCACCTTGGGCCTATGTGAAAATCGCAGAAGGCTGCGACCGCAGTTGTGGCTTTTGCGCTATTCCAAGTTTCCGTGGTCCGCAACGCAGTCGCGATGTTTCTTCAATTCTCACTGAAGTTGAACAACTTGAAGTGCGCGAAATTGTGCTGATTGCACAAGAC
>CAMDBY010000033.1 GCA_945889575.1 Bifidobacterium breve | reverse complement strand
CGCGGAAGTTCTCTGAGCTCTACGGGCAAGACCATGTGGTCATGGCGTTGCGCAATGCCGTTATCAATGGTCGTGAGGGCCAGGCCTATTTATTCTCTGGGCCCCGAGGCACGGGAAAGACCTCAACGGCACGAATTTTGGCAAAGGTCTTGAACTGCGTGGCCCCTATTGATGGTGAACCATGCTGCGAATGTGATTCGTGCAAGGCAGTGGAACTGGGCACCAGTTACGACGTGCTTGAACTCGATGCTGCGAGCAACAACGGTGTTCAAGAAATTCGCGACATCATTGAAACTGCCGCTCTAACAAGTCCAGGGCGTCACCGTGTTTTCATTCTCGACGAAGTGCACATGCTGTCACGTGCGGCCGAAGCCGCTCTCCTGAAAACTCTGGAAGAACCACCCGACCAAGTTGTTTTCGTGTTGGCCACCACAGACCCACAAAAAGTGTCTGAGACAATTCGCAGTCGAGTGCAGCACTTGCAATTTCATTTGCTGCCTGTTGCCGAACTGAAAAAGTATGTCAAGTTCGTCATCAAAGAAGCACAACTTACTGTTAACAATGACTCAATAAATCTAGTGTTGCGCCAAGGTGGTGGAAGTGCACGTGACACATTGTCTGCACTTGAACTTATTGTCTCTGGAGGCGGCGAACCAGAAGTTGCATTGCACACCGAGGACATCATCAAATCACTAGTCGCACGAGACCATGCTGCAGCGTTGGGCGCTGTTGCGCGCGCCATGCAACAGGGCCGTGACCCACATACGTATGCACAAGATGTTGTGCGAACCATGCGTGATTGCTTTCTTGCCATAATGTCACCTGAGTTAGTGCAACTACCTGCTGATCGAATTGCAGAACTCACTCGTTACGCACAAGACATGGGAGTACAACGCATCGTTCGCATCATGGAAACGCTTGGCTCCACCATGGTGGAAATGCGACACGCACCTGATGCACGGTTGTTGCTTGAAGTTGCAGTAGTGCAGTTGGCGTCTCCTGTCTTTGATGACAGTGCAGAAAATCTTCTTGCACGCATTTCGCAATTAGAAGAAGCAGTAAAGAGTTTGCGCGAGAACGGCATTGCTGCTGCTCTGCCGCAGGCACCAATCAACCCTGCAACTGGCCGCGCCAAAATTGGTGGACATGCTGGCAATACTGCACCCGTTGCAATACCCGTTGCAGATGCAACTCCGGTTATTGCCACAGTTGCTGAACCTGCTGCAGTTACCAAAGAGATTCCTGTTCCAGCGGCGGCAGAAACCCCAGCGAAGGCTGCTGAACCAGCACCTGCTCCTGTGGGCAATGCAGACCCTGCACAAATGTGGCCCCAAATTACTGATGTCATGAAGGGTCTCGCAAAGGCCATGTTCAAGCCAGCAGTTGTGCAATCAGTTGATGGCAAGAAGATTATGTTGCGTCTTCCTAGCAATACACCCATGAAGCGTGCGCAAGAACAATTACCCACTGTTGTTGAAGCAATCAAACAAGTGTGCGGTGCAACGTTTGTTGTCACTCTTGTGCAAGCAGATCCCACTGCACCTGGTGGAATGACTCGCCCAGTGTTTACAGAACCCGAAGTGCGCACCATTGTTGATGACGTTGCTGATGATCCATTCGCGGCTGTTGACATCAATGACACTGTGCTTGCTGTTGACGCTGTTGACCCGTTACTTGCCGCTCTGCACGATTCGTTCCCTGGTGGAAGCGTCGTTGAAAAAACAGTCGGAGCAAATCCCGACGCTGCAAAGTCACCGCGCGGAAAGAAGTAACTAGTGGCCTCGCCCTATACGCCACCCGTTCAATTACTTATCGACGAACTTGGTCGTTTGCCTGGCATTGGTCCGCGCAGCGCACAACGACTTGCGCTTCATCTCATCAAGGGTGACGTTGAAGATGTCACCCGCCTTGCACGCGCACTTGTAGACGCAAAAGAGCGAGTACGTTTCTGTGGGCTGTGTTTCAACTTGGCAGATGCAGACCTGTGCAATATTTGTGGAGACACTAAACGTGATTCATCAATTGTGTGTGTTGTTGAAGACTCACGCGATGTTGTTGCAATCGAACGCACTGGAGAATTTCGTGGTCGTTATCACGTATTGCTTGGGCTCATTGACCCATTGCAAGGTGTAAGCCCAGAGCATTTGAAAGTAAGAGAACTTCTTACACGCATTCGTCCAGAGAACATTCAAGAAGTAGTTGTGTGCACCAGCAACAACACTGAAGGTGATGTAACAGCAATGTATTTGGCGCGATTGTTGAACCCACTGGGTATCAATGTGACTCGTTTAGCTAGTGGGTTACCTGTTGGCGGCGACATTGAATTTGCCGATGAAGTCACATTGGGTCGCGCATTTGGCAATCGCCAAAAACTCGAAAGCTAAGTAATGGCTTCGCCCGATTTGTGGGCAACAATTTTTTGAGCGTGGTAGATACCGGTATGCCCGCTTGCTGCATATGCAGCAACACATGCAAGAGCAAACAGAATTGCCCCATTTCCACCGAATAGTTCAATTCCAATAAAGGTGCATGCCAAAGGCGTATTTGCTGCTCCGGCCAACACCGCAACTGAGCCAACTATGGCAAATACCGCGACATTGGCCCCGATGAGGTTGGCAAACGTTGCACCAGCCATAGCACCCGTTGCTAAAAGTGGGATCACTTCACCACCAACAAATCCTGTACCAATTGTGAGCGCGGTTAACAACAACTTCACTTCGAAGTGACCAGACGTTGCACCGTTCATGGCCTCAAGCATCAGCGGGAAAGAGAAACCTTGATAATCGCGCCATCCACATACGCCAATCAGAATGGCAAGAATTATGCCGCCGATTAATGGGCGGGCGGGATACCACGCAACGTACTTCTTCATTGCACCACGAATGAAGAGTGTTACGCGTACAAACACCAATGCAATAATTCCAGCCAACAAACCAAAGAGTGCGACTTGCCACGCAATAGTGGGTGACCATTTCACATCAATAATTTGTGGGTACTTTGTGTAATTAACTCCAAGACCACGAACTACAGCATTGCCAACAAAACTTGCAACGAGCGCTGGCACTAATGCTTCGTATCGCACGCGACCAACGCGTTGCACTTCAAGTGCGAACACTGCTCCGGCAATTGGCACACCGGCGATAGAACCGAACCCGGCTGCGATGGCAGTGATGAGCATGAGTGCGCGATCGGCAGGGTCTAGTCCGAGTTTCTTACTAATGGGGTCTGTTGCGCCTGCAGCTATTTGCAATGCTGCACCTTCACGACCAGTTGAACCACCAGCAAGATGCGAAACGACGCTTGTAATGAAAACAAGTGGAGCTAAGCGAAGTGGAACCCATTCTGAATGCGAATGAATCTGATCAATCAGTAAGTTGCTTCCGCGTTCAAGACCTCTGCCAAGGTAGTGATACGACAAACCGACAAGAAGTCCGGCAAGTGGCAACAGCAACAGAAGCCACGTGTTGTCATCTCGGGTGTCAGTAGCCCATGTCAATGACTGAATGAATCCGGCAGAAAGAATGCCGGAAATAATTCCCACTACAACGGCAAGAGCCACCCATCGCGCAACGTGAATTGCACGATTGAGTGGCTCTTGCAGCATGTAGTTCTAAACGGTGCGAACGATGATTGCGTCGCCTTGTCCGCCGCCACCACACAGTGCAGCTGCACCAACACCGCCACCACGGCGATGAAGTTCGTGCAAGATGGTGAGTGCAAGACGGTTACCGCTCATACCGATTGGGTGACCCAATGCAATAGCGCCACCGTTGACGTTCACGATTTCGTCTGTGATGCCAAGTTCACGCATTGATGCGATACCGACAGCAGCAAATGCTTCGTTAAGTTCGAACAAGTTGACATCGCCAATCTTCATGCCGGCACGATCAAGCGCTTTCATGATTGAACGGCTTGGCTGATGCAAGAGCGATGCGTTATCTGGTCCAGCAACCATGCCGTACGAAACAACTTCACCAAGTGGCTTGATGCCGCGAGCTTCAGCTGCCTTCTTGCTCATCATGACGATGGCTGAACCACCGTCTGAGATCTGGCTTGCGTTTGCAGCGGTGATTGTGCCGTCTTTGTCGAATGCTGGTTTCAATCCACCAAGCGTGTCCATGGTGGTGTCTGCGCGAACACCTTCGTCGTTCTTCACCATGACAGGGTCACCCTTGCGCTGAGGAACAGCAACTTCAACAATTTCATCTGCAAGGCGACCAGCAGCGATTGCTGCAGCTGCACGCACGTTGCTCTTCATCGCAAGATCATCTTGATCCTGACGGCTGATTTTTCCGTCGGTGTAACGATCGGTGCCAAGACCCATGAGGCACGCATCGAATGCACACCAGAGTCCGTCACGAATAATTGCGTCTTGCAGTTCAGTGTTGCCGTAGCGGAAACCACCACGTGCACCTTGTGCGAGGTACGGAGCATTGGTCATGCTTTCCATTCCGCCGGCGATAACGATGTCTGCTTCACCCGAAGCGATCATCTGATCAGCCAAGTAAATGGAGTTAAGACCTGACAAGCACACCTTGTTGATGTTGATGGAAGGAACATTCATTGGAATGCCGCCCAACGATGCAGCCTGGCGTGAAGGAACTTGTCCCTGGCCTGCTGTAAGAACTTGACCCATGATGACGTGCTCGACGTCTTCTGGCTTAACGCCTGCGCGTTCGAGTGCTGCTTTGATGGCAAAGCCACCAAGCTGGGCAGCAGTAAAAGAAGACAGCGCACCGCTCATTTTTCCGATGGGTGTGCGTGCTCCTGCGACGATGTATGAACCGGCCATGTGTGCCTCCAGATGTACTTGTACCCGACATGGATACGAGATAAATCAGGCTAGGAGATGAAACCCCAGAATTCGCTATCGTCTACGGCATGGAAAAGATCCTTCAGGCAATTCTCAATGGGGCAACGGGCGAGGAAATCGCAGCCCTCCCACTTCCCGCTACATACCGTGCTGCGTATGTGCGCAAGGAAGACCAGACCATGTGGGAAGGGGTCCCCAGCAATGAAAAGGATCCCCGCAAGAGCATCCATATTGGCGAAGTGCCATTGCCTGAACTGGCGGCCGACGAAGTGGTCATCGCGGTCATGGCGTCGTCCATCAACTTCAATACCGTGTGGACCAGTATTTTCGAACCCATCAGCACGTTTGGTGCGTTAGCTCGTCTTGGCAAAGAGAGCAAGTGGGCAAAGCGCCACGACATTGACAAACATGTTCTTGGCTCTGATGCGTCGGGCGTTGTGTTGCGCGTCGGCAGTGCCGTGCGTTTATGGAACCCAGGCGACAAGATCACAGTTCATTGCAACCATGTTGACGACCAGGACCCGTCATCACATAGCGATTCAATGATGGGTTCTAACCAGCGCATCTGGGGTTATGAAACAAACTTTGGTGGACTTGCAGATGTTGCAGTTGTCAAAGCAAACCAACTCATGCCAAAACCTGCTCACCTCACGTGGGAAGAATCAGCAGTCAACGCACTGTGTAACTCCACTAGCTATCGCATGCTCGTTTCTAAAAATGGCGCAAACATGAAACAAGGCGATGTTGTTCTTATCTGGGGCGCATCGGGCGGTATCGGCTCGTACGCAGTGCAGTACGTATTGAATGGGGGCGGAATTCCTGTCGGCGTTGTGTCGTCACCAGAAAAAGCAGCGATCCTTCGCGAGATGGGTTGCGAAGCAGTCATTGACCGCAAAGCAGCGAACTACCAATTCTGGAATGAAGATGGCACGCATAATGAAAAAGAATGGCGTCGCCTTGGCGGTGACATTCGTACGCTCGTTGGCGAAGATCCTGACATCGTGTTTGAACACCCTGGTCGCAGCACATTTGCTGCCTCTATGTATGTAGTGAAGCGCGGCGGAACCGTTGTTACATGTGCCGCAACAAGTGGCTTCATGCTTGAGTTCGACAACCGTCACTTCTGGATGCGTCTGAAGAAGCTTGTTGGTTCGCACTTTGCTAACTACAAAGAGGCCTACGAAGCAAACCGTTTGATTTCAAAGGGAATGATTCATCCCGTGATGTCTCAAGTGTTCACACTTGAACAAACCGGCGAAGCTGCGTACCAAGTTCATCACAACATGCACGAAGGAAAACTTGCCGTGTTGTGCTTGTCTCCGGAAGAAGGCCTTGGCGTTGATGATCATGAGTTACGTGCCAAAGTTGCAGACAAACTCACTTGGTTCCGTCGTTAGAAAGCAATAGGACACACAATGATTCTCACCGAAATTGACCATATCGCAATTGCTGTTCGCGATTTAGAAGCAGCGATCAAGTATTACCAGGAAGCATTTGGTGCAACTGTTGATCACCGTGAAGTCGTGGAAAGCGACGGCGTTGAAGAAGCGTTGTTGAAAGTTGCCGAAAGCTACATTCAGTTGCTCACACCGACGAACCCAGATTCACCTGTTGCAAAAGCAATTGAGAAGCGCGGCGAAGGCCTTCATCACATCGGATACCGAGTTGACAATTGTGCAGAGGCTCTTGCCAGCATGATTGCTGCAGGCGCAACCCCAATCGATAAGGCCCCTCGTCCTGGAAGCCGCGGCACAACCGTTGCATTCATTCACCCAAAGGGCAGCTTCGGCACACTGATCGAGCTCGTTCAGGAATAGTTGTAAATATGTCATATGCGTGACATTGTTTTTATTCTCTTAGGTGCCGCTAGCGGATACAAAGCAATTGCGCGCGCACGTACTGACATTGCACGGTTTCGTATTTCTGGTGAAACATTTGGCGAAGGCCACTTCACGAATGCAAAAGTTTCAACACCGATTGTTGTAGCGGTAACGAGCGCGCTGTATTTCCTGCTTGCTCAACGATTCGAACACGACCTGACGGTTTTGGCATACGGCGTGTTAGTTGGCGCTGGAATGTGGTTGTCTCTCATAGATATTGATACGCATCTACTTCCTCGGCGCATCGTGTATCGCACCATTGCAGTAGCAATGCCGCTACTTGTTCTGTCTGCGTTCTTTGACAACACAGGCTCTATCACTGGCATGTTCGTCGGCGGTTTAGGCATGTGGTGCATGTTGCGCGTTCTCGAAGTGTTGTCACGGGGCGACTTGGGCGGAGGCGATGTCGGCCTCGGTGGCTTACTTGGCCTTTATCTCGGGTGGGTCTCATACGAAGCCATCTTGGTTGGCCTCTTCGCATCTTTCTTGGTGGGTGGCTTCTTTGCAGTGGCGTTGCTGGTCACACGAAAGGCGAACAGGAACACCCATTTTGCATTTGGCCCCTTTCTCATCGTCGGAACACTCGTCGCTGTTCTACGATGACCTCACACACGTAAGGGGTTTCACATGTCGGAATTATCAGGAATGGTTGCAATAGTCACCGGTTCATCAAGTGGTATCGGTGAGCGCACCGCACAACGCCTCGCTGAATTAGGTGCGCATGTCGTTGTGAACTCTGCAAGCTCTGTTGAGGCAGGGGAGAAAGTGGCTGCATCGCTTCCGAATGGTGCCATCTATATACAAGCCGACATCAGTGATAAAGCTCAGTGCGAGAATCTCATCAACGGCACCATTGCAAAGTTCGGCAAGTTGGACCTTCTTGTAAACAATGCGGGCTGGACCACATTGGTTCCACACGGAGACCTTGAAGCACTCACGGACGAAATTTTTGAGCGCACATTTGAAGTAAACGTGTTCGGTACCTGGCAACTCACAAAAATGGCGATGCCTCACTTGCATAAGTCAGACGATGGTCACGTTGTGAACATCACATCTGTTGCCGGTGTCCGTCCTGTGGGTTCTTCCATTGCGTATTCAATGACCAAAGCTGCACTGAACCAAATGACGCGCCTCATGGCAAAGAGTCACGGACCAGTTCGTCACAATGCAGTTGCACCTGGTTTGGTGGAAACACCATGGACCAAAGATTGGGCAATACAACATGCGGGCGTTGCTGCAATTGCGCCATTAAAGCGTTCAGCAACTGCAGATGATTGTGCAGAAGCAGTTCTTGCATTAGTACGCAACAAATACGTCACCGGACAAATTTTCGTTGTCGATGGTGGATTAACTCAAGTCAGTTAACTATTTGCGTGGGCCGCGATACGGCTGCACGCCACCAGAAGGAACTGTGCCCAAACGGCCGCGTTGGTAATCATCCATGGCTTGCTGCAGTTCTGCACGAGTGTTCATTACGAACGGACCATATTGCTCAACTGGTTCACCAATAGGTTGTCCACCAAGCAAGATCACATCAAGTGCTTCATGTGTTGAAGCTGCCAACGTGATGGAATCGCCAGTACCGAACACTGCTGTTTGACCGACGCTAAATGCATGTCGATCAATACCCACAAAGCCAGAACCTTTCACCACGTGCGCAAGGGCGTTGAATGCAGGATTCCATGGAAGAACCATTTGCGAACCGGGAAGAATTGTTGCGTGTGCCATAACGATTGGCGTGCGAGTTGAACCTGGCCCTTGTATGCCAGCAATGTCACCCGCAATAAGACGAACCAATGTTCCGGCATCAGGAGTCGTAAACAACTTCACCTGATCTGCATCAAGGTTTTGATACGCAGGCGAAACCATTTTTTGTGCTGCAGGTAAGTTCACCCACAACTGCAAGCCGTGAAAGAGGCCTCCACTAATTACTAATTGTTCTGGCGGAGTTTCAATATGCAAGATTCCGCCACCGGCAGTCATCCATTGTGTTGAGCCATCTTTAATGATTCCACCACCACCATGTGAGTCTTGGTGAATGAATGCGCCATCCATGATGTAGGTAACAGTTTCAAAACCGCGGTGTGGGTGCCAATCAGTTCCGCGCGCTTCATATGGCGGGTAATCAACTGAACCCATTTGGTCCATCATGATGAACGGATCAAGTACTTCTTTCGGAATACCGGCAAATGCGCGGCGCACAGGAAAGCCTTCGCCTTCGAAACCGCTAGGGGCAGTGGTGAGCGAAATGAGTGGACGATCCTGGGCAAGAACTGTTGGCGCTTCAATACGAGGAAGCGTGAGGGTATCGGCGGTAACTGCGGGCATATCTAACTCTTTCGGATTAATGGCAGATAGTTGCGCACGCAACTATTTCCCATATCGGCAATGATATTGGGTTTTGTCGGCAACTACAACCAAGCCTGCGATACTAAGGAACCATGATTGTTCATCTCATCGACGGAACCTACGAGCTGTACCGCCAACACTTCGGCCAGGCCGTGCGTCATGCCACGCCTCCACCATTATCTGCAACTCGCGGTGTTGTCACGTCTACATTGCAGTTGCTCGTTGGCGGCGCAACACATGTCACAGTTGCCGTAGACCATGTAATTGAAAGTTTCCGCAACCAGATGTATGAGGGTTACAAAACCTCTGACGGAATGGAAGTTGAAATCCTCGAGCAGATTCCGATTATGGAAGATGCATTGCGTGCACTCGGTGTCCCGGTGTGGCCAATGGTGAAGTACGAAGCCGATGATGGCTTAGCTGCAGGCGCACTGATTGCATCACTTGATGAGCGAGTTGATCAGGTGCAAATGATTACGCCGGATAAAGATCTCGGTCAATGTGTCGTAGGCAACCGCGTGGTGCAATACGACCGACGCAATGACCTCATCATCAACGAGACCGCCATCATCGAAAAGTTTGGCGTTGGTCCCGCAAGCATTGCGGACTGGCTCGGACTTGTCGGCGACACAGCAGATGGTTTCCCTGGCCTACCTGGTTGGGGTGCAAAGAGCGCAACATCGGTATTGGCGCGTTACCTATATATAGGAGACATTCCTGATGCCGAAGCACAATGGGCAACAGATGGTGTTGCAGTACGCGGCGCAGCAAAGCTTGCAGCAACATTGCGCGATCAACGCCCCATGGCCGAGTTATTCAAACAAGTTGCAACCGTTGTCACCGATGTATCTGACGATGTGCCACTTGGTTCCGTAGATGATTGGGAATGGCGCGGCCCAACAAAAGATTTAGGCGCAATTGCTAAACAGCTGAATATGACCGACCTTGTTGAGCGCACGGAGCGCGCCATGGTTGGTCGTCGTAACTAACTATTCGGGCCCATGGGCAGTGAAGTGACGGCCAGGCGATCTGCGGCGCACAATCGTTCCCGCGTGGAGGCTGCTTCCGTCAGGACCTGACCTGGTTTACGGGCGATCGTCGCACAGGACCCGACCGCCACCTCACCACCCACGGGCGGACCCGAAGTCGTTGAGGGTTCCAGCGTACAAGCCAGTTAGCCTGAACACCCGTAGTTGTAGCGATACAACCACCTGGAAGGGTGCGAGAGCGGCCGAACCGGCACGCTTGGAAAGCGTGTGAAGTGAAAGCTTCCGTGGGTTCGAATCCCACCCCTTCCGCCATGACAGATCAGTCGAACATTCATCTCGAAGCCATGCAGGTTGCCCTTGCTGAAGCGCGCCTTGCCTTCGCGCACGGCGACGTACCGGTGGGTGCTGTCGTGCTTCACAACGGCGAAATTATTGCCCGTCGTCATAACGAACGAGAATTTGCTAACGACCCAACAGCTCACGCAGAAGTGTTGGCATTGCGCGATGCAAGTCAACAGCTTGGTAGTTGGCGTTTAGATGAATGCACTCTTGTTGTCACGCTTGAACCATGTGTCATGTGTGCGGGTGCTGCGCAATCATCTCGCATCGGCCGACTTGTCTATGGTGCTGCCAATTTTGAAGCCGGTGCTACGGCCAGTCTGTACAACGTGATGAGTGATCCTCGCCTTGGCCACAACCCACCCGTAGAACACGGATTGCTTGCTGATGAGTCAGCAGCACTGTTGAAAGAGTTTTTCGCCTCTAAGCGTTCGTAGAACTCGTAGTACCGTTAGTTATTCGCTGGAAAGCGCGCATGGTTCGGGGGGAATTCATGTCAGTTATTGAAATACCGACCCGTAAAGCTTTTAGTCCGTGGGCCACATTCACTGTGTGTGCAATAGCCAGCTATATATCGGCATTGGATCTGTCAATCGTGAATGTGGCGTTCTTTGAAATTCAACAAAGCTTTTCTACGGAACCCGCATCCACCATTGCATGGGTAGTTACCGCGTATTCAATTTTGTTTGGTTCATTACTTGTGGTGTCTGGTCGACTTGCTGATCAAGTAGGTCGTAAACGTTTCTTCATGATTGGTACTGGTTTTTTCTTAGTGGGCTCGTTGTTGTGCGCAATTGCATCAACAATGGGGCTACTGATTGCTGGTCGTGCAGTGCAAGGAATTGGTGGAGCGATGATGGTGCCAGCATCGACAGGGTTGTTACTTGGTGTGTTCCCCGCAGAAAAGCGTGGACAGGTAATGGCCTGGGTTGGTTCAATTAGTGCACTTGGTATTGCATCTGGTCCAACTCTTGGCGCATTCTTTGTTTCCTCATTCGGATGGCGTTCAGCATTCTGGATCAACGTGCCCATTTGTTTCATCACCTTGGTTCTTGCATGGCGCGTGACATCAGAATCACCACGAATGAAAGGCTCACGACCAGACATTCTGGCTGCAGTGGTGTTTACCGTTGCAGTTGCGTCGTTGGTGTGGGGAATTTCACGTTCGGAAATACTCGGGTGGGATGACTCATCAGTGCTGACACTGTTCGCAGTCGCATTGGTGTTTGGGCTCATCGTTGCGTGGCGATCTGTACATCACAGCGATCCGTTATTACCTGCTGAGTTGTTCAAGGAACGCACATTTACTTTGGCAAACATTTCTACCTTTCTCTATGGTGCTGCGTTCAGTGGAAATATTTTGAATAACGTTTTGTTTCAGCGAACTGTTTGGCAGTTCAGTGCCACAAAGGCCGGTTGGTTCTCAGTGCTTTCACCAATCACGGTGGCAGTCACGTCGATGATTGTTGGTCGCAAGATGGCAGCTATTGGTTACAGACGACTTCTCATCGCAGGACCAATGATTATGGCGAGCACCGTGATGGCCTCTGTGTTGTTTTTGCATACGAATCCCACACCGTGGTTTCCGTTCTTGCCAATTATGTTTTTTCTCGGAATCGGACTTGGCTCAACATTCCCGCCGCTCTCTGCGTGCACGGTTCTTCGTTTGCCACAAAATCGATTCGCAGTGGGTAGTGCAATTAACAACACCTTCCGTCAAGTGGGTGCAGCTGTTGGTGTAGCACTTGTAGTCAC
>CAMDBY010000032.1 GCA_945889575.1 Bifidobacterium breve | reverse complement strand
ACTCGTCTTGCAGCAGAGGTCGCAGAAGGCCAATTGGGCGATATTGATGTCTCTTGAACAACTCTGGAATGGCTGGAGAGCCGAATACAGCGGTACCGCTAATATTAATTCCGTGGACCCTGCGAAGTCGGTATTCACGGCAATACTTAATTCGGGGTTGTCTGACGAGGAGACTTTTGTTATCCATCGTTCAGTTACATGTTTCGTTATTCTGAATTCATACCCGTATGCATCTGGTCATTTATTGGTATTGCCATATCGAGAAGTGGCCAATCTTGAAGAACTCACCCAAGAAGAAGCAGTTGATTTATGGTCGCTCGTTACTGACGCCACGCTGGCCTTGCGAGCGTCTCATTCTCCCGATGCGCTCAATGTGGGCATTAACTTGGGTGCAGCTGCTGGTGGAAGCATTTCGCAGCATTTACATGTTCATATCGTTCCCCGTTGGAACGGTGATTCGAACTTTATGACTTCAGTCGCGTCAACCCGCACGATTCCAGAACCACTTCCTCTCACCGCATCGAAAATCCGTAATGCATGGCCGAAAGCAACACAATGACCGACGAACTACGCGACCAACTTCCTGATGATCTGAATGCTGTCGATCATGTGGGTGCATATGATTTCCCCGACAACAGTCGACGCCGTATCCCCGGAGTCATGTATGCAATATTGGCGGTGCTATGCGTTGTCGGGTGGTCCATTGCCGATAGCAATAACTCGGCGATTATCAACAAGGGTTTGTTATTCGCCGCAGTTCTTTTGGCCGTTATGTCCATCATCACAATTTCGAGCGGCTGGCGGATGACAATGAATGAGTCAGAGGCTCTCGTGGTTGCTACTCGTACTGCGGGTTTTGCAGTCGGACATGCCTCGGCGCAACAGGTATGGCGCGGAATTCGTAGCAAACCAACATGGAGAATTTTTTGTTACAGCACAGAAGAGCCGCCTTTGCAGCAGGCGTTGGTGCTAATTGATGCTGTTGACGGCCATGTCGTCGAATGCTTGGTGGAAAAGAACCCCGAGGCAGAGATGCCATCTGCGGATACTGAAGAGCGATAGCGTCGCTCTATGTTTGACGGGCGTTTTCGCGCACCAATTGAGAAGGCCGTGCGTCCGGTTGGTCAATTATTGAGAAAGACAGGCATGTCGCCTGACCACCTCACCATTCTTGGAATTGTTTTCGCTGTTATTGCTGCATTCGCAATCGGGACTGGCGCTCTACGCGGAGGACTTATTCTCGTTATCTTGGCCGCAGTGCCAGACATGCTGGATGGTGCGTTGGCGAAAGCGTCAGGAACCTCAAGTCAACGGGGAGCTTTTTTTGACTCTGTGGTTGACAGAGTTACGGACTCGGTTCTCTTTGGTGGCGTTGCGTGGTATTTCGCATCAGAAAAAGACCCTCATCTTGCACTGCTGCCGATGGCGATCATGGGTGTGTCGTCTCTTATTTCCTACGAACGAGCTAAGGCCGAGTCATTGGGGTTGTACGCCAAGGGCGGATTAATGGAACGCGCTGAACGCATTGTTGTTCTCTGTCTCGGTTTGTTGTTTGATTCTTTGCTCGTGCCGATCATGTGGATCATGTTGGTTCTTACTGTGATTACCGCCATTCAGAGGTTCGTTCAGGTGTGGCGTCAAGCAGAAGTGTCATCGACTACTCAGAAGAAACGTGATGTTCGACAGGGACGACGCATGACGCGAGTTAGTGCTCGCACCTCACGTCGTCAATTGTCCGTCGAATCACGCCAACGGCGACGCACCCGTAATGGCTAGTCCGTTCGAGGATCTCGTTGACGCTTTTACAGTTGGCGGATACAGGCTTGGGTCTGTCATTGCGCGACTAACGCCAGCGCCAATATCGCAAGGTGCTGTCTCGTTACTTTCTCCAGGTGTTGCAGTATCTCTGCGGAAACGCCGTTTCATGATTGAACGTCATCTGCAAAGAGTCGATCCGTCGCTCACAGGATTTGCGTTGCACCGAGCTTCACAGCAAGCTTTCGATAGTTACATGCGGTATTACACCGAGAGTTTTCGCTTGCCAACATTGTCCGCCAAACATGTGTTGGGTTCGCTATCAAATGATGGTTTTCATTACATTGAATCTGCGTTAGAGCTGGGCAAGGGTGCAATAGTCGCTCTTCCTCATCTCGGCGGCTGGGAATGGGCTGGACGCTGGATGGCAGAGATGGGTCACCGAATGACCGTCATCGTGGAACCGCTTGACCCCCCCGAACTCTTTGATTGGTTTACAAAGTTGCGCAGTGACCTAGGCATGAACGTGGTGCCGTTAGGCCCTCGTGCCGCGCCTGAAGTCCTGGCTGCATTGCGAAGAAATGAAGTTGTTTGTTTGTTATCTGATCGTGACATTCAAGGCAACGGAGTCGAAGTTAATTTTTTCGGTGAGCGCACCACGCTGCCGGCTGGTCCTGTGATGTTGGGTATTCGTTCTGGAGCAGCAGTTGTTCCTGGCGCTGTGTATTTCACACCGGCAGTTGATGGGCATCACTGTGTGATTCGCCCGCCGATGATTTTCGAAAAGGTCGGTGGCCTACGAGAGCAAGTAGCAGCGGGTACCCAAGCTCTTGCAATCGAACTTGAAGATCTAATCCGCCGGGCACCTGAACAGTGGCACTTATTTCAACCGAATTGGCCAAGCGATCCAGGGTATGCCGAGATGCGCGCTCGGTCTATCGCTGAATGAACTGAGACACTGCATCAAGAGCGTGGGGTGCGACGGAATACCAGATCCATGTGCCGTCACGACGAGATTCGACAAGGCCAGCCTCACGCAACACTTTTAGATGGTGGCTAATTGTGGGTTGGCTTCGATCAAGTGGCTCAGTGAGATCACACGAGCAGATGCCGTCGTGTCCTGCTCGACGAACCAAATCAAAGAGGCGAAGACGAGTGGGGTCAGACAGCGCAGCAAACATTGGCGCAAGGGAAGCGGCGGCCACGTCAGCAAGTGGCCCTTTTCCGAGCTGAATCTGTTTGGCATTTGTCATAAAGGAATGATACATCGATACTCATCAATGTGGTGTATATTGATGAGTATCAAAGTATCAATAGCGTCTTTGATGAGAGGAAACAATGTCACGAGTACAACTTGCCCTAAACGTAGGCAATCTCAATGATGCAATCGTTTTTTACACCAAGATGTTTGGTGTTGGACCTGCCAAAGTTCGCGATGGGTATGCCAATTTTGCAATTGCTGAACCACCGTTGAAACTTGTTCTCATCGAAGGGCACGGAGAAGCCGGAACGCTGAACCATGTTGGCGTTGAAGTGGAAGACACTGACCAAGTGGCCGCAAAGATTGAATCTGCAATAGCCATGGGAATGCCGATTGAAGTTCAAGAAAGTGAAACCTGCTGTTTTGCGGTTCAAGACAAAGTATGGATCAAAGGCGGCGAGCTGCCTTGGGAGTGGTACACGGTGCTTGCCGACGCTCCACAGGATTCTTCATTGAAAGTGATGCCAATCATGCTCGGGGTTCCGTCAACAGGTAGCTGCTGCGGGCCAGAAGGTTGCTGATGTCACGGCGCGCTTTGTCCGAATTTCTCGGAACTGCCTTACTAGTGATGGCGGTTGTTGGCTCGGGCATCATGGCTCAGAATCTCACGAAGGATGTTGCATTGCAATTACTAGCCAATGCGATTGCAACCGGCGGGGCATTACTTGGCTTGATAACTATTTTTGGCCCTGTTTCCGGTGCATCGTTTAATCCGGTTGTGTCATTGGTTGGTTACTTTGTCGACCGCGATTCATCAATTGCTGTGCTTATTACTGATGTAGTTGCTCAAATCAGTGGGGCGATTGCTGGGTGCATCATTGCAAATATTATGTTTGCGCATCCGTTCGTTGAAATATCCACGAAAGTGCGCACAGGTGGTCCAACGTGGTTCTCTGAAGTAGTTGCCACTGTTGGATTGCTGCTCGTCATTTGGGGTGGAAAAAGAGCTGGCGCGAATGTTGCAGTGCTTGTTGCGGCCTGGATTACCGGGGCGTACTGGTTTACTTCTTCCACCAGTGTTGCTAACCCAGCTGTAGGCATTGGTCGAATGTTCTCTGATTCTTTTGCAGGTATTGCGCCAGAGTCAATGCCGATGTTTGCTGTCATGCAAATTCTGGGTGGGCTGATTGGGTTTCTGATTATTAAAACATTGTGGGCAGTTAATCGGGCAGTTTCATGAGCGGCATTCTGTTCCTATGTATTCATAATGCAGGTCGTTCACAAATGGCAGCAGGTTTTGCCCGAGAATTATCCGGTGGTGATGTACTCATTTTGTCGGGTGGTTCAGAGCCCGCAGATTCTGTCAACCCTGTAGCTATTGATGTAATGAACGAAGTCGGAATTGATATTTCGCAGTTTGTGCCCCAGAAATACAATGATGACTTATTAAACGCTGTAGATGTTGTGGTCACGATGGGTTGTGGCGATACGTGTCCGTATATTCCGGGCAAACGTTATGTCGACTGGCCGCTTGATGACCCGAAAGGAAAGCCGCTAGAGGATGTGCGGCGTATTCGCGACGAGATTAAAGATCACGTCACTGAATTACTTGCTCAGTTGTAAACGTCGAACAACTGGTTGATGGCCTTTACTTGACCACCAGTTGTTGATGACATCACAGCAATCGGGGTGACGCCTGCATGTGCCCACTCCTCAAAGCGAGCACGAACATGGGATGCAGATCCGCTAATTGTGTTGTCGTCGAGCCACTTGTCGCTCATGAGTGAAGGAAGAATGTCCTTGTTACCCGCTTCGATTGCGGCTTCAATGGCATCCATTTCTTCTGTGTAACCGGCGGCGCGCCAATAGTTGCGGTAGTTAGGAAGTGACACGTACCCGGTGAGAGTGCGGCGGTTCACTGCGCGTGCAGCTTCCACATCGTCGTCGATGACAGTTGGAATCATGTTCGCTAAGAAGAAATCATCACGCACTGCGTTTGGAACTTCCGAAAGTTGTTTGGACATATGGCTCAATGAAGCATTTGCCCAAATCGCGCCTTCAGAAATTTCTGTGGCTAGTTGCAACATCTTGTTGCGAAGTGTTGCAAGATAAATCGGAGGCAATTGTCCGCCGAAGCGTTCATTTGCTCGCATCGCCGCAACATAGGCAGCTGTATCTGCAAGTGGCTTTCCTGTTTCAACACCAAGACGTTCTGTCACTGGCCCGTGACTGACACCAAGTCCCAGGCGAAATCGACCGTCTGACATCTCATTGATGTGAGAGGCAGTGTTTGCCATTTCGACGGGGTGGCTGTAGTAGATCGGTTGAATCGACGTCCAGTAATTGATTCGTGATGTTTCATGAGCGAGTGAGACGCATAAACCCATGGTTCCGCCAAGACTGGGGCACGCAAGGCCCGAGATTCCCTTGTTCTCGGCCTCAACAGCGAGTTCAAGAATGGCACGTCTCTTTGTGGGTGAAGCCACAATGGAGAGGGCGGGTCGGAAAGAAGCATCTACCGTAAGCATTCCCGTAACCTAGCCTGCATGTTGCGAATTGGAATAGTGAGCCCGTACAGCCTCACGGTTCCTGGGGGAGTTCAGCAGCAAGTCCTAGGTCTGGCACGGAGTTTGCGCGCCAAAGGGCACGAGGTTCGAGTCCTTGGTCCATGCGATGGTCCACCCCCCGATGCGTTCGTAACTCCACTTGGCAACAGCCTTCCCACTGCAGTGAATGGTTCCATTGCGCCGCTTGCCCCAGATGCATCTGCTGCGTTACGCACCATTCGTGCACTGAACGACGAAGCGTTCGATGTTGTGCATGTGCACGAACCGTTGGTACCCGGGCCTTCGTTAACTGCGCTTCTTGTAAAGATGGCGCCTGTGGTCGCAACTTTTCATTCGGCAGGGGAGTCAGCTGCGTATCGCACATTCTCGCGACAATTGAAATGGGTGGCATCACGTATTGATATTCGTGTCGCAGTATCAAAAGATGCTGTTGAGTTAGCACAGCGCTATATCGGCGGTGACTACGAGGTGTTGTTTAATGGAATAGAACTGGGTGACTACTCAACTCCGTCGACGTCTCCGCGTGAGAATGCAATCTTCTTTATAGGTCGACATGAAGAACGCAAAGGTCTCAGTAATCTGCTCGAAGCGCTCGCACAACTTCCACCTGATGTGCGGTTATGGATTGCATCAGATGGACCACAGACTGCAGAACTAAAAATTCGTTTCGGTTCAGACTCGCGCATTGAATGGCTGGGTCGAATTTCTGATTCAGAAAAAATCAGTCGTATGAGTCGTGCATCAGTGTTTTGTGCTCCGTCGCTTCACGGTGAGTCGTTTGGCGTCGTGCTTCTTGAAGCGATGGCCGCTGGTACGCCGGTGGTGGCAAGCAACCTCGATGGGTATCGCAATGTTGCCACCGACGACGAGACCGCTTTGCTCGTGGAAACGGGCAATGTTGCGAGCCTGGCATCAGCACTTGCTCGGGTGCTGGTTGACCCACTATTGGCGACGCGTCTGACGGCAAACGGACGAGAGCATGCGCAACGCTTTTCAATGGATGCACTTGCTGATCGATATATCGAGTTGTATGAACGTGCCTTGCACATGGAAGCGACAAACATCACCACCATCAAGGTGCCCCGTATGCTGAAGCGGTTCGAAGATCGTTTTTTGCGGCGGTCACATCTTGATGGCGGGCGATAAGGGTTGACAGCTGTCAGCTCTGTGAAAGGACATATGAATCAACGTCAATGGATTCCCATCGAGGAATCGAGTCAGTCTCAGGCACGTCGAATGTTTGCGTTTCCCGTTTCATTCACTCTTGTCATCACAATCATTTTTCTTATCATCGGAATCATTATTGGTATCCCAGTGATCGTGGCCGTTGTTGGTGCTGCTATTTCTGGCGGCTTTATGTGGAACGTGTATCGCAATAGCAATGATGTTGTTTTGAAGATGGTCGGTGGCTTGCCTGCCTCAGAACACGAACACGCTCGTCTGTTTAATGTGATTGATGGGTTGTGTGTCGTCGGAGGTGATCCACGACCAGCATTGCGTGTAGTCGGTATTGAGTACCCCATTGCGCTCGCAGTTGGCATGCCAGGTGAAGCCGGAACAATCGTGGTGTCTGCAGGATTTTTGAAAACAATGGGGCGCGTCGAAATGGAAGCCGTCATGGCGCACATTATGTGGCGTCTTCGAACAGGTGACATTGGTCTCACGACGTACATGTTGGCGTTGACGGCTGCGGTTCAGAGGTTCGGTGGAGACAAGGTGATGAAGGCTGTTATTGCTCGGGTCGCAGACGAGCGAACCGTGATGTGGGCTGATGTTGCTGCCTGTCAAGCAACTCGGTATCCGCCAGCAATGGTGTCTGCTCTTGAAATCGTTGAACGGGCTGCCGAAGTGCCTCTAGGACGTATTGGTGCTCAACCGTTGTGGTTTGCAACTCCCGATTCAACTGGGGATGGCAGTAATGCGTCGGGCAGGGCGTCTACTATGGGGTTTGCTCGTCCGCCATTGGCTGACCGTATTGCTGTTCTCAAGGAGATCTGACATGTCGAAATCACACCGCACTCTTGTTCGTTTATCGGTAGCCACCGTCTTGGTCTCCATTCTCGCAGCCTGTGGAGGCGGTGGATCAAGTTCCGACACGATTGCGTGGGTTGAGCCATTTTCAACAACTCCGCCTGTCCCCGGGTACCCACTTACGGGTCTTCCTATTACTGATCAAGCTGCGGCACTGCGTGTTGCTTTAGTTGCAAAAATCGACAACCATCCCGCTTCGCGTCCACAAACTGGACTCAATAAGGCCGACGTTGTGTTCGAAGAAAACGTTGAATCACTCACGCGTTTCGCAGCAGTGTTCCACAGCCAGGGAAGTGATCCAGTCGGACCCATTCGTAGTGGCCGTACTCAAGACATCGACATCCTTGCTTCGTACAACAAGCCGTTGTTTGCTTGGTCCGGCGGTAATTATCGAGTGACCAAAGTAGTGAACGCAAGCGACATGGTCAATGTTGGCTACAGCGCATCTCGTGGCAAGGGCGGGTATTACCGCGAGAAGACCATGAAGGCCCCTCATAACTTGTATGCAAAGACTTCGAACCTCTGGACTCTCGCACCTGCAGGATCTGCTGCTCCGAAGCCACAATTTCTCTTCCGCACCGATAGCGATGCAAAGCCATCGACCTCAACAGCAATTGATGGCGCAAAAATCTCGATGTACAACGTGCGCGTCTACTGGAAATGGGATGCCGCAACCGGAAACTTCTTGCGCAGCAGCGACAATGACAAGCGCGTTCTCGAGCCACACATGACCGATGACGGCCAAGTTAATGCAAAGAACGTTGTTGTTCTCTACGTCACCTACGTGCGAAGCAAAGCAGACCGCAAGAGCCCGAATGCTCTCACCACAGGTAAAGGCACAGGCTTTGTCATGACCGATGGCGGCATTATTCCTGTCACATGGTTGCGCGGAAACCGCAGAGTTCCGTTCACTCTCATCGATGCAAACAACCAATACGTCCGCTTGACTCCAGGCCGTACCTGGGTTGAATTGGCTTGGAAGAACTCCTTGGCGCCAGTGGCTCCAGGCATTGATCCTTCCAAAGTCGCTTTCCCAGCGGTCTAAAGCCGTAATTCACATGGGGTGACATCGCGTCGCCTCGGTACGATAATAAGCATGGTTTCTACTAACGGTTCGTCGTCAACTGGCACACAACGCGTCAAGCGTGGTTTGGCCGAGATGTTGAAGGGCGGCGTCATCATGGACGTCGTCAACTCTGATCAGGCAAAGATTGCAGAAGATGCTGGCGCATGCGCTGTCATGGCACTCGAACGAGTGCCCGCTGACATTCGTCGAGATGGCGGAGTTGCTCGCATGAGTGACCCTGAAATGATCATGGCAATTCAGGCCAGCGTTCACATTCCAGTGATGGCAAAAGTTCGTATTGGTCATTTCGTTGAAGCGCAAATTCTTCAGTCGCTTGGAGTTGACTTCATTGATGAGTCCGAAGTTCTGACTCCAGCTGATGAAACACACCACATCGACAAATTTGATTTCACCATTCCGTTCGTATGTGGAGCCACCAACTTGGGTGAAGCACTACGTCGAATTTCTGAGGGCGCTGCACTTATTCGTTCAAAGGGCGAAGCCGGCACGGGAAACATGGTGGAAGCCGTACGTCACCTTCGCTCAATTCTCGGAGATATCCGCAAAATTACACAAGCGGATTCGGCAGAACTATTCGAATGGGCAAAGAGGCTTCAAGCCCCGTTGTCATTGGTGCAAGAGATCGCAGAGACTGGCAAATTGCAAGTTCCTTTGTTCGCCGCAGGTGGCATCGCAACTCCAGCAGACGCAGCACTCGCAATGCAATTAGGCGCAGAAACTGTTTTCGTCGGATCAGGAATTTTCAAGAGTGCCGATCCAGCACCTCGCGCCAAGGCGATTGTTGAAGCAACAACCCACTTCCGTGATGCAGATGTGCTTGCACGCGTGAGTCGTGGTCTTGGTGTTGCCATGACTGGTATCGCAATGGATGAAATCAACGAAACACAGCGCTTCGCGTCGCGCGGTTGGTAGACGCAGTCGTGACTGCGAGGCCTCCGGGTGAACATGCAGGTCGGTGTTCTTGCTCTTCAGGGAGCCTTTGCTGCTCATTCTGAGTGTTTGACGTCTATTGGCGTTCAATCAGTTGAAGTCCGCACTCCTGAACAACTGAGTTCAGTTGATGCATTGTTGATGCCCGGCGGGGAATCAAGCACGATGTCTCAACTGTTGGAGTCATCGGGATTATTTGATCCCATCTCTACGCGTATTGCAGATGGCATGCCAGTGTTTGGCACGTGTGCAGGCATGATCTTGTTGGCTTCTGAGATTCTTGATGGCCGTAGCGACCAACGCAGCTTTTCGGCAATTGATATTTCTGTTCGACGCAACGCCTTTGGTCGTCAAGTTGATTCTTTTGAGTCCACTATCAATAGTTCTGTTGGAGATTTTCATGGGGTGTTCATTCGTGCCCCCCGCATCGAACGGGTGGGTGATGGAGTAGAGGTTCTTGGAAGTATTAATAATGAACCTGTACTCGTGCGTCAAGGAAATGTGTTGGCAGCATCGTTTCACCCTGAATTGTCAAATGATGCTCGACTTCACGAGTATTTTGTATCTATAACTGCAAATAGAAAAAAGGTGTAGCCAATGTCTGGTCATTCCAAATGGGCAACAATCAAACACAAAAAGGGTGCCATTGATAAGGCGCGTGGCAAGTTGTTTGCGAAACTTGCTCGACAACTTGAGGTAGCTGCACGTTCGGGCGGAATGGACGTTGATACGAACGCCTCATTACGCACCATGGTGCAAAAAGCAAAAGCCGGCCAGATGACCAAGGACGCAATCGATCGCGCAATTAAGCGCGGCGGTGGTGAAACTGGTGGCGCTAACTATGAATCAATCATGTACGAGGGGTATGCGCCTGGAGGCGTTGCGTTGCTTGTTGATGTACTTACCGACAACCGCAATCGCACCGCATCTGATGTTCGTAATGCTTTTACAAAATTCGGCGGTTCGCTTGCAGAGCCCGGGGCTGTCAGTTGGCAGTTTGCTCGTCGTGGTCTCATAGTCGTTTCTGGCACGGTGGAAGAAGACACTGTTATGACGGCGGCTCTCGAAGCAGGGGCAGACGACATTGAACGCGATGGAGACACATGGCGTGTGCTCACTGATTCGTCAGTCGTATATGAGGTGAAAGAGGCACTCGAGACCGCTGGCATTGAAGTTCTCAGCGCCGAAAGCACCATGGTCTCGGCGAACACCATTGAAGTCACAGATCTTGACGATGCCCGCCACATTCTGCGTATTATGGACATGTTGGATGAGAGCGACGACGTACAAGACGTCTATGCAAACTTCGACATCGAAGAATCACTAATGCAGGAGATCGAATAATGGCAGTTTCAGTCGGCGATCTCGCCCCCGATTTCACTCTTCCTGCGACAGGGGGAACCTCAGTGTCCTTGTCCTCGTTTCGTGGTCAACCAGTCGTGCTCGTTTTCTACCCAGGCGATGACACTCCGGTCTGTACGAAACAGCTCAATTCCTACAACAACGAACTCTCGGCATTTGAAGGGGTAGGAGCGCAAGTGCTGGCTGTCTCTGCTCAGGGCGTAGCTAGTCATGATCAGTTTTCATCGAAGCACGGCTTCGGTTTTCCATTGCTGGCAGACACCGACAAGGCCGTCGCTTCGCTCTATGGAACGGTCGGACCACTCGGGTTTCCCCGTCGCAGCGTGTTTGTTATCAGCCCTTCCGGAGTCATTACGTATGCTCATCGGGCCATTGCGGGCATCACGTATCGCCCGGTTGACGAACTAGTGGCGGCAGTCGAAGCTTCTCGCTGATATTCACCCCACTCCCGTGCGGGTGGGTTACAATCAAACATATGTTCGCCCAGGCCTCCGTTGCGTCCCCCCATGTGGTTCTCGGAATTGACCCAGGTCTCACCCGTTGTGGATATGCCGTTTTGGAGATGACATCCCACCAGAACATCCGTGCTGTGGCCATTGGTGTCATCCGGACTCCGCCCAGTAGCCCGATCCAAGAGCGACTTGCTGAGATTCATTGCGAAATGGAGTCCTTGCTCGCTCAATTCAAGCCTGATGCGGTTGCCATCGAGCAAGTTTTTTTCCAAAACAATGTTCGTACAGCTATGGGTGTTGGTCAGGCAAGCGGAATTGTGCTGGCTCTAGCCAGTCGTGCTGGTTGCGCTGTTGCGCAGTACACGCCGTCACAAGTGAAGAACACCATTGTCGGGTGGGGCAGTGCAACGAAAGACCAAATCGGACACATGGTGCAGCAACGTCTGAATCTTGCAACAGTTCCGCAACCAGCTGATGCGGCTGATGCGGCGGCTATTGCGCTGTGTCATTGCTCGATAGCCCCGTTTATTGCGTCGCGTGATGCAGCGATTGCTCGGAGCGCGCGATGATCGGAAGTTTACGCGGAACAGTTCTTGAACGATTCATACCGAACACAGTTTTGTTGGAAGTTGGCGGCGTCGGATATCTGTGCAATGTAACGTCGTCGACGTTCGGAGAACTTGAACCGACAGTTGTTGCTTTCTTGCACATTCATCACCACATTCGTGAAGATAACCAAACGTTGTTCGGCTTTACATCTCGGGTTGAAAGAGACACGTTTGACATACTGCT
>CAMDBY010000031.1 GCA_945889575.1 Bifidobacterium breve | reverse complement strand
CCAATGCCAGGCGCATTGCATCTCACGTTTGTTCGTTCATCAATGGCCCACGCCCGTCTCACCGGCATTGATGCTTCCGAAGCGTTGTCAATGCCAGGTATTCGTGCCGTATGGACTGCAGCCGATATTGATATCGCTCCAGCTGGTCCTGCGAACGGAATGATGAATAAGGCAATGTTGTTTCCGTATTTGGCAATTGACACGGTTCGTTACGTAGGCGATCTCGTAGCAATTGTTGTCAGCGAAGATAAATCATCCGGTATCGATGCCGCTGAGACAGTGATTGTTGACTACGAGCCGCTTGAAGCGGTTCTCGACATGGATGATTCCTTTTCCAACCGAGTGTTGCTGCATCCTGATGCTGAGACCAATGTGGTTCTTACGTTTGCGGCTCGCAGCAACGACGATATTTTTACTGACTGCGAAGTAGTAGTTGATCTAGTGATTGAAAACCAGCGGGTTGCTCCGGCGCCGATGGAAGTGCGTTCATGTGTCGCTACTTGGGACGGCACGCGTTTGACGCAGTGGGCGTGTAGCCAAGGTGCGCATGGTGCCCGTGATGGTTTAGCTGAGGTCTTTGGTTTAGAGAAGTCCCAAGTTCGCGTCATTACGCCAGACGTTGGGGGTGGATTTGGAGCCAAATCTGGTGTCTACCCTGAAGAAATTCTTGTGGGTTGGGCAACACGCAAACTCGGAGTCCCAGTTCGCTGGACCGAATCACGTACCGAGAACATGTTGGCCATGGGCCACGGTCGCGCGCAGCGTCAACGCACTCGCATGGGCGGCACACGCGATGGTCGTATCACTGCGTACCGTCTCGATCTTCTACAAGATGCAGGTGCGTATGCACGTGCTGGTGCAGTGCTGCCGTACATGACTCGCATGATGGCTGGTGGCGTATATGACATCGCCAATGTGCAGTTCGAATCAAACTCTGTTGTTACAAACACAACTCCAACGGTTGCATACCGTGGTGCTGGTCGTCCTGAAGCAACTGCGGCAATTGAGCGCACTCTTGATGAATTCGCACGTGTCTGTGGAATCGACCCAGCCGAAGTGCGTCGTCGCAACTTCATTGCGCCGTCCGCGTTTCCACTTACGACGTCAATGGGAGCCAAGTACGACTCTGGTGAATACGCAGCAGCTCTTGAACTTGCGCTGAAGGCTGCCGGATACGACCAACTGCTTGTTGAACAAAAGAAGCGTCGCGACAGCAAGGACCCAGTACAGATTGGTATCGGCATTGCATCGTATGTAGAGACCACAAACCCAATGGGTTCGGGCGACTACGGCTCGGTCGAGATCAAGGCTGATGGTGGCGCCATTGTGCGTACTGGTTCTAGTTCACACGGTCAAGGTCATCACACTGCATGGGCAATGATCGTGTCGCAAACAACCGGTATCCCAATGGACAAGATTGAGTTCCGTTTCGGAGACACGGACGATGTTGATCGTGGTGGTGGAACCGGTGGTTCACGTTCACTACAAGTTGGAGGAAGTGCCGCGAAGTTAGCTGCCGAATCTGTCATTGAAAAAGCGCGTCAACGTGCTGCTGATCTTTTAGAAGCAGCCGTAGAAGATGTTGTTATTGACACTGTTCGTGGTGCATTCCATGTCAAGGGTTCACCAGCACCATCTCGTACATGGGCAGAACTCATGATCGAAATTGATGCACCGCTCGAAGCTGAAGTGGACTACGTACCTGAAGGTGCCACATTCCCATTCGGCACTCATGTGTGTGTTGTTGAAGTTGATGTAGAAACAGGTGCAGTTGTTGTTGCACGACATATTGCATGTGACGATGCCGGAACAATTATCAACCCGCTATTGGTTGATGGTCAGGTTCACGGCGGAATCGCTCAAGGTGTGGCACAAGCTCTTCTTGAAGTCATTGCATACGACCCAGATGGCAACCCCATAACATCAAACCTTGCTGACTACGGGTTCATTTCTGCTGCTGAATTGCCAAGTTTTGAACGTGTTCCGATGGAAACACCAACACCGCGCAACCCATTGGGTGCAAAGGGAATTGGCGAAGCAGGAACTATCGGATCAACGCCAGCTGTTCATAACGCTGTGGTAAACGCTGTGAGCCACTTAGGTGTCACGCATATTGATATGCCGTGCACATCTTTCAACGTGTGGACCGCAATTCAAGCAGTGCGTTAATTACGCATCTGCAGTGACGTCACTGCCAGTCATATGCAGACTGTCTTTTGCTAACCATGAGCCAATCGCAATGAATAACAACATTGCGCCTGCGCACCACACGAACGTTGCTCTTCCAATGGTTCCGTAGGCCGTGCCTGCAATGACAGCCGCTATTCCGCCCATCAGTGTTTGTAGACCACCGAATAGACCTTGAGCCGAAGCAAGACGTTCACGTGGTGCCACCAAAGCAACGGCTGCCGAGCCACCTGTCACGGTTAGTCCGTCAACGACGCCGTGAATGACTCCGATCATGAGCATGGGGTACGGAGACCACAATGTTCCGTACAGCACAAGACATACAGCGCCAATTGAAAGGCCCACCATGCTTGCCTTGAATGGTCCGAACTTTTGCGTTAGTCGACCGCCCCGGGGCGCCAAGAAGATCATGGGAAATGCAAACAAGCTGATGCCAAGGTTTGCCACCCATGTTGGTGCCTTCATGTCGTCCATCATGACTGACCACACTGCGTCGAATGTGCCGATCATTGCGAAGAGCGCAAGACCGATCACAATTGCACCGGCGAGCGGACGAATACGCAACATGTCAAATGCAAGTCGTTGAGTGGGGGCGTCTTCAATGTTTGCTTCTTGAAATTGCAAGTTGAATAATCCGTACGCAACAGGAAGAAGAAGTACCGCAACAATGAGGAATGGTGCAGAAATTCCTAACGTGTCTGCAGTAAGAGCAGACACAATGGGGCCTGCTGTAAAGCCTGCAACACTGGCACTCACGATAAGTCCGAGATTTTGTCCCATTCGTTCAGGGTCAGACAAAATAAGAATGCGCCGCAATGCAGGTTCAGAAATACCAATACCGAAACCTGTGAGCAATCGTCCGATTATTAGAGGAAGAAATGCTTGACCAAATGCCATAAACAAAGTTCCGACTATTTCAATCACTATGCCTGTCATCACAAGTTTTTTTGCGTGCCCCTTGTCGGCTTGTGGGGCAAACAGAATTTGTGACAGAAACCCAGTGATGAACCCGACTCCCACAATGAGGCCTAGTTGTGATTCGGTGATTCCATACTTGTCTCGGAAATCATCGAGCACCGTGAACATGACGCCATAACCCATTCCGCCCAAAGCCGTGGTGGCTTGAAGAAGGTACAGAGTTCTTTTGCGCATGGCGAACTAATTCTGAAGAGACGTTTTTACGTGGTCAATCAAGACTGGCCATGTGTTGCGCAAACCTGGGTGAAGGTCAAAGAGGCCCACTTCGTCAACGGGCACCCATCGCAAGTCATCAGATTCTGCGTTTGCTTCGTATGCGCCTGCATCAGTCGTGGTGTGGGCAATCACAGTGTCGTATCGCCAGTTGCCATGGTCATCTGAAAAGACTGCTTTGAATTCAAGATGCTGAGGCTCTATCCCTGCTTCTTCGTGCGCCTCACGTGCGGCAGCAGTGACGGAGTCTTCATGGGAATCAAGCGCTCCACCTGGCAACGCCCAGGTACCTCCGCCATGGGTCCATGCGGCACGCAATTGAAGCAGAACACAAGGGATCTCAAGGTCTGTGCGCACTAGTAATAGCCCAGCTGCACCATGAAGTCCCCAATGGCGGGATTGGCACCTGGTGCACAGCACCCATCCGTCACCATCTCTAAACGCCACGTAACGATGTTGCCACAAAACACCATGCTGATTCCCTATTGGTCTCTCGTGCTCTACGGTAGAGGTATGCGGGTAGAGCGATTAACAGGAGTTCTGGGGGCCACGGTCTACGTGGACGATGTGAAAGTCCTCACTGATTCACAATTGGAATCATTCCGAGAGATCGCGTGTGAACACGAGGTCATTATTATCCCGAACCAATCGTTAACGCCTTTGGAACAAGTGGATTTTTCGCGTCGTCTGGGGCCAGCTGCTGAGTCTCCTTTTATTGAACCAAGTCCTGACCATCCTGATGTCATCAAGGTTCTGAAAGAAGCCAGAGACGGTAATGCATTTAATTTTGGTGGTGCATGGCATAGCGATTTCAGTTTTCAACCAGCGCCGCCGTCGTTCACTGTCTTGCATGCGCTTGACGTTCCTGCATATGGGGGAGACACATTGTGGTCTTCAATGACCGCTGCATATAACGCGCTGTCGGATGAATACAAGGAACAGTTTTCTCACCTTGCTTCCATACATACTGCTCGTGATGCGTATTCACCAAAGATGCAAGCGATCCATTCCGGGCTTTCCAGCATGAATATTGTGTGTGACGAGACCGCAAATGACACAGAAATTCATCCTCTAATTACAACTCACCCCGAAACTGAGAAGTTAGTGCTCTTTTACAATCGTGCGTATGTGCGTGACCTCACTGGCATCGCAGATGAGATTGAGAAACTTCGTCTTATGGATTGGTTGCACTTGCACACAACTGATGCGAAGTTCACTGTGCGTCATAAGTGGAGCAACGGAGATTTGGCTATTTGGGATAATCGTTCAACGCAGCATTATGCCCTGAACGATTACTCTGGGTTTCGCCGTGAACTGCACCGCACGACCGTTGCGGGCACTCGTCCTCTGCAGTGAGTACGCCATTCGAATGGCAATCGGCCCCAGATGCTGATGTTGATCACCAGTATTCGCCATCGCGGTATGCCCTTCGCCCGCTCGATGAATACCTCGCGGAATATCACGAACTGAGCACACCCCATGACCCTGCCTCGTTACGGCAACGTCGCCGCCCACTTCTGATCTACATCCATGGCGGGTATTGGCAACGACTATCAGCTGCTGATTCGTTATTCAACGCAAATGATGCAATTGCAGAAGGCATTTCTTTACATGCAGTGGAATACACATTGGCGCCCTATGCCACAATCCCTGACATCATCGAAGAATGCATTATTGATGTTAAGAAAATGATTAATGAATTAGAACCAATACAAGTGGTACTTGCCGGCTGTAGTGCAGGTGCTCATCTTGCGGCAATGTGTGCACGGGAATACGCCATTGCATCACGTTTATCTGGCGTTGTGTTGTTAAGCGGAATCTATGACTTACGGCCATTGGTTGTCACAGACACAAATGAGCCACTACATCTCACGCATGAATCGGCAGCGGCCATCAGCCCGCAGTTGCTTGCATCGACACACGGACTGTCGCGTGCGCTGTGCGCTGTCGGTGAATCTGAATCGTCAGAGTTCATTCGCCAGAATGCTGAATATGCGGGCTACCTACAAAAAAGCGGTACAGCGACAGAAACCGTGGTCGTGCCGAATCGTGACCATTTCAACCTTCCATATGATTTGTTGCGTCGAGGCTCAGTGGTGGGAGACTGGGCACTCGCACAGTTACTGAAAGAACCATCGTGAATCTCATTGACGCAGAAGAACTAGCACGAACACTTGATGCGCAAGATGTATTGGCACCAATGCGTGCGAAGTTTGACCTTCCGGCTGATGTTACATACTTCGACGGAAATTCACTTGGTCCATTAACCCTGAGATCTCGTGAAGTGTTGCATCACACTATAGATGTCGAATGGCGCGAACGCCTTATTCGTTCATGGAATGAAGATTGGTTGGCGATGCCAATGCGCGTGGGCAACATGATTGCGCCGCTCATTGGTGCAACACAGGATTCTGTGATCAGTTGTGACAACACATCAATCAATTTGCACAAGGCACTGATGTCTGCAGTTGAACTTCGTCCTGGCCGTACAGAAATTGTGATTGACATCAACAATTTCCCGACAGACATTTACATCGCTCAAAGTGTTGCTGACCAACATGGCATGACATTGGTTGCGGTACCAGCAGAAGAAATCATTGGTGCTATTTCTGAACGCACCGCTGTTGTCACCGCCACTCATGTCGACTATCGAACCGCAAAGATTTTGGATGCACCGGCAATCACCGCTACTGCGCATCAACACGGTGCGTTAATGGTGTGGGATCTCGCGCACACGGCAGGCGCAGTGCCGTTCGACGTATCGACGCTGGATATCGACTTCGCGGTCGGCTGCGGCTACAAATATCTGAACGGCGGACCAGGTGCTCCTGCCTTTATATATGTGGCACCGCGGCTACTTGCTGAATCTGGCCAGCCTCTCCAAGGCTGGTGGGCTCATGCTGCCCCTTTTGACTTTGAACTCAGTTTCCGTCCAGCCCCTGGCATTTCCCGCTTCCTCACTGGCACAACCACCGTTTTAAGCATGAAATCCTTGGAAGCCGCTCTAGAAATTTTCTCGGGGGTTTCAATGGCCGATATTCGGGCCAAGAGCATTGGTCTCACGGGGCTATTTATCGACCTTTTTGATGCTCATCTGGCGCCCCGAGGCTTTATGTTGGCTTCTCCCCGAGAATCTGAATCCCGTGGAAGCCATGTGGCGCTTGGGTTTGTGGGCGGGAAAGCTTTAGTTGACAAGATGTCGGCGCAGGGTGTCATCGCCGATTTTCGGCCCCCCGATCTGATGCGTTTCGGGTTTGCACCTCTCTATAACTCCTTTGGAAATGTCGTCTCCCTGGTGCATCATCTTCTGCGCCCTTGACCTTTTGTCAAAGACACCGATAGTTTGGTTCTACTACCCAGTACATGTGGCTTTTGTCACCGATCTCCTAGGGGGAGAAAACATATGAAAAAAAGCCGGATTGCGCGCGCAAGCGCACTCATTATTGGTCTGTCACTCGTAGGCGTTGCCTGCGGAAGTGATGACTCAGCATCAGACGGTGCTGCAGCATCTTGTGAAGGCGTGAAGATTGCATTCTTCGGCGCACTCACTGGAGAAGCAGGCAACCTTGGTGTGAACATCAAAAAGGGCCTCGACCTTGCAGTCGCAGAGTTCAATGAAGCAAATGCTGATTGCCAAGTAGGCATCGAAGCATATGACTCACAAGGTGACCCAGACCAGGCTCCAGCACTTGCCGACAAGGCAATCGCTGATGCAGGCGTTCTCGGAATCGTTGGACCAGCATTCTCTGGTGAGTCAAAAGCAGTCAATGGCAAGTTCGATGAGGCTGGTCTTCCGATCATTACTCCATCAGCTACCAACGCAGATCTTTCAAAGAACGGCTGGAAGATTTTCCACCGTGCACTTGCTGGTGACGACAAGCAGGGCCCAGGCCTTGCATCCAAAATCACTGCTGATGGAAAGATGAAAGTCGGAGTTCTCGACGACGCATCTGAATACGGTAAGGGTCTTGCAGACATCGTTCAGACAAGCCTTGGTGACAAAGCAGTCGAAATGAACAGCCTCGATCCAGAAAGTGCAGACTACTCAGCAGTTGTAACAGCAGCAAAGGATGCAGGCATTGATGCTTTGTTCTTTGGTGGTTACTACGCAGCAGCTGGCAAGCTTGCCAAGCAATTGCGTGACGGCGGAGTTGACGCTCAGTTGTACTTCGGTGACGGAGTTCTTGACAAGGGTTATATCGAAGCAGGCGGTCCAGCAGCAGAGGGTTCAATCATTGGTTGCACATGTGCTCCATTTGACTCAAACGCAACGTTCCTTGCAGCTTTCCAGGCCAAGTTCAACGAAGACCCAGCAACTTATGGTGCTGAGGCCTACGACGCAGCAACTGTGTTCCTTGCAGCAATCAAGTCTGGTGCTCGTGACCGTGCATCAGTTCTTGCCTTCATCAAGGCTTACGACGCTCCTGGCGTAACAAAGCAATTGAAGTGGGACGAGACCGGCGAAGTTGTCGGTACAGCTGTTTACGCTTACACCATCAAAGATGGAAAGATTGACGGTTCACTCGGTCTCATCAAGTAAACCTTCGGGTTCACTTTTGAACAACAACGACAACGACCGGGGATTAATCCCCGGTCGTTTCGTTTGTCTAAGATGATTTCATTACGTTTTTGATAGGTCGTAGATATGCCTGATTGGCTAATAGTTCGCACGTTCTGGGATCTCACCGTCACCGGACTTGCGCTTGGCTCTATTTATGCTTTGGTAGCACTGGGCTACACACTTGTCTACGGTGTGCTGCGTCTTATTAACTTTGCTCATTCTGAAATTTTTATGGTGGGAACTTTCAGTGCGCTAATTGCCTCTACGCAATTACTCAATATTCCCATGCTGGAAGACGGAAACTATCCGTATCGCACGGGAGGCACCCTTGTTCTTTTCTTAGTTTTTATTCTTTTTGCTGCAATGTTTATTTCTGGTGTCGGGGCGGTTGCTCTTGAACGAATTGCATACCGACCATTGCGTGGCAATGGAGATGCTTTTGGTGCAATTGTGTTGGCGTTTCTCACGTCATTTGTTATTGGTCTAATTTTTGTGAATGAGACAAAAGCTAATCTCATTATTGCGTGTGTTGGAACAGCACCCATTTCGTATTCGTATCTTCGGTTTTTCAAAAAAGGCAAGAAAGCCCCACGTCTTGCTTTTCTCATTTCTGCCATCGGTGCTTCAACTGCAATTGCAGAAGCAGTTGGAATCTGGGGCCCGAATCGCCGTGAGCAGTATCAAACACCACGAATCTTGGAAAAGAAAGTGCTTTTTAATGCACTCGGTACAGATGTTCGTGTTGATTACGTCATCGTGATTGTCGGTGCATTGTTGATGATGACAGCACTCACATTGTTTGTGAATAAAACCAAGCTGGGTCGTGGAGTTCGCGCTGTCGCTCAAGATGCTGAAACGGCACGAATCTTGGGTGTCAACGTTGACCTTATTATTGTGGTCACGTTCGCGCTCGGTGGAGTCATGGCTGGTGGCGCTGCAATGTTGTTCACAATGGTCTATGACCAATCGCGTTTCAATATCGGTTTCATTTTGGGAGTCAAGAGCTTCACTGCCGCAGTACTTGGCGGTATTGGCAATCTTAAAGGTGCATTGCTCGGCGGATTTATGTTGGGGTTAGTTGAAAACTACGGATCTGCACTCTTTGGCGGCCAATGGAAAGACGTAATTGCGTTCGTAGTTCTTCTCGTCGTTCTAATGGTGCGCCCAACCGGCATACTTGGCGAATCTTTGGGCAGGGCCAGGGTATGAGTCAGTTGTCAAATCTCTGGACACGTTTCCTTTCTCTGAATACCGATGTGCAAGTGCGATGGAAGTCAATGTCTCGTGTGCAACGTTTGTCGGGATATGTGCTTGCAGTTCTTGCTTTGTATCTCGCACCATGGTGGCCAAAAATTCCTGGTATCGGCTGGCTAGTGAACACACCCGGAACGCAGTTTTCTACAGTTCTTAATGATCAGGTCATTATTTTTGTATTGGTTGCATTAGGGCTGAACGTTGTCGTTGGACTTGCCGGATTGCTCGACCTCGGATATGTGGGGTTCTATGCCGTGGGTGCGTATGTGGTTGGTGTTTTGACAAGCCAACATGCTTCGCTTCCTTGGATTGTTGCTTTACCCATTGCTGTTGTGGTCTCAATGTTGGTTGGAGTCATTTTGGGAACTCCTACCTTGCGATTGCGTGGCGACTACTTAGCAATCGTCACGTTGGGATTCGGAGAAATCATTCGCATTAGTGCAAAGAATCTCGATTGGCTTGGGGCAAGTCGCGGTATCAGTGATATCGGCAAACCACCATCAATTGGTCCTCTGAAGTTCGGTGTTCTTGATCCGAAGCCCTACTACTGGCTTGGACTCACACTTGTCTTTCTTGTTGTGTTTTGCTTGTATCGCCTCGAAGAGTCGCGCGTTGGGCGTGCATGGACCGCTATTCGTGAAGATGAAGATGCAGCAGAACTTATGGGAGTCAATACTTTTAAATTTAAGTTGTGGGCTTTTGCTATTGGAGCCGCAGTCGGCGGACTAGCCGGAGCCCATTATGCAGGCAAGGTCGGATTCATTAGCCCCGACAACTTCCCATTGCAGTTGTCCATTTTGTTCCTTGCTGCAGTTGTTCTCGGCGGGTCTGGCAACATGGCCGGGGCAATTCTTGGCGGCATCATGGTGGCATGGTTGCCAGAGCGTTTCCGAAACTTCACCGACAAACGAGTCCTGGTTTTTGGTATCGCTCTCGTTCTCGTCATGGTATTTCGCCCTGAGGGTCTTCTTCCTCGACGAGTGCGTACTAAATCTCCAATGAAGCCCGCTTCTGATGGCCAAGAGGTAACGCAATGACGAATGAAGTTCTTCTTGATTTTAATAATGTCACAATGCAATTTGGAGGTGTGACCGCACTGAGTGATGTGTCGGTCAAAATCTTTCGTGGTGAAATTCTTGGCCTAATTGGTCCTAATGGTGCCGGCAAGACAACGTGTTTCAATGTGATGACAGGTGTGTACCAGCCGACGCAAGGAAGCGTTGTGTTTAACGGCTCCGACATCACCAAATTAAAGCGTTTTCAAATAACACAATCGGGAATTGCTCGTACTTTTCAAAACATTAGATTGTTTTCTGAAATGACCGCAGTAGAAAATGTCATGGTGGGAGCGGATGCTCGTAAAACTTCTTCAATCCCCGCAGCCCTACTGCGCACAAAACATCAGCGCGCTGAAGAAAAAGAATCATACGACCGTTCGATGGAGTTGCTAGCCCTAATGGGCATCGCTGATCGGGCTAGCGATGCGGCACGAAACTTGCCCTACGGATATCAGCGCCGCCTTGAAATCGCGCGGGCGCTCGCCACCGAACCAGAGTTATTGTGTCTTGATGAACCAGCAGCTGGTTTTAACCCTGCAGAGAAGCAACAACTCAATGAATTGATTTTGAAAATTCGTGATCAGGGATACACGGTTCTTCTTATTGAGCATGACATGAGTGTTGTTATGAATGTCAGTGACCGTGTCGCTGTTCTCGACTTCGGCAAAAAAATTGCAGAAGGTCTTCCTAGTGAAGTTCGGTCTAATCCCGATGTTATTGCTGCATATTTAGGAGTCCCTGATGACGCTGCTTGAGGTCAGAGATTTGCATGTGTTCTATGGACGAATTGAAGCAATTAAAGGCGTGTCCTTCACTCTGAACGAGGGTGAAATAGTGACACTGATTGGCGCCAATGGCGCCGGTAAGACAACAACATTGCGCACTATCTCGGGGGTACGTACCGTTGCAGAAGGCTCTATATTTTTTGAAGGTGAAGACATCACGAAGATGGCTCCTCACGACCGCGTAAAACGTGGAATCTGTCAAGCACCCGAAGGTCGAGGAATTTTTCCTGGTATGACAGTGCGTGAAAATCTTGACATGGGTACTTATGTCCGTGGCGATAAGGGACCTCAAAAAGCCAAAGACTTAGAACATGTCATGCATTTGTTTCCTCGTTTACGTGAACGAATTGGCCAAATGGGCGGAACACTGTCCGGTGGAGAACAGCAGATGCTTGCCATTGGCCGCGCTTTAATGAGTAAACCGCGGTTGCTTTTGCTCGATGAACCATCTATGGGTCTCGCACCAATGCTGATTGCCCAGATTTTTACCATTATCAAAGAAATAAATGCTGACGGAATATCAGTTCTTCTGGTGGAGCAAAATGCCACACAAGCGTTGAAAACTGCGCATCGCGGATATGTTTTGGAAACTGGGTACGTGGTAAAGACAGGCGCAGGTTCTGATCTGCTGGTAGACCCAGCAGTGCGTGCTGCGTATCTTGGCGGTTAATTCACGTTTCGTTCAAGACGTGTGAGGTAACGCTTGACTGCGTTCGCACTTTCTTTGCGCCACAGATTGACGGGCGAGTCTGAAGCATCTTTGTTAATTGATGCAATCAACGGATCAAAGATCTCGTGTTGTAGCGAAAGAAATGAAGCAAGAGGCAACCCCAACTTTTCTCTCAGCATCACTTTCAGAACTAGCTCGGTTCGCACATCACGTAAGTGAGTCACAGGCGTCTCGAGCCATTTCACTGCGAGGCGCTTGCCGGCCGCGGTGGGAGAGATGATTACTTTGTCGCCGCCGCCACCATCTTTTGGTGTCGCTCGTTTCACCAGACCGTCTTCGACCAACGTGTCAATTGCTCGGTATACCAACTGACGAGACAATGTCCAAGCATGTCCGATGTCGCCTGTAGGGGACAGTTCTTCATGTATCGCCCAACCATGACGAGGTGTATGAACGACCAGGGCCAGCACAACATTGCGAGCTAACTGAGCATCCTGGCGGGCCATAGGGAAACTCTACCGCCGTTGTTGAAGTAGTCAAATATTGACTACTATTACAGAGTGCGTTTGCGACTTCTACTTCTTGGGTCTCTCATTGTGATGTCGGCGTGTGGTTCTACGTCGACTGGTAGCACCACGACTACGAAGTCATGTTCTGACAAGTCTTTGAAAGGTTCACTAGTAGTCATGGCTGCTAGTTCAATGGCCAATGTGTTTACGGATGTGCAGAGTCGTTTCCTTGAAGACCAT
>CAMDBY010000030.1 GCA_945889575.1 Bifidobacterium breve | reverse complement strand
GTTGTGATGCGGCGAACGAAATGGTGGAGATGACGCGATGGCACTGCTGACTTGCATGCCGGCTGCACTGCGAACCATGGCACATGTAAACGCTTCATCTTCTGTGAGTCGTGGAAGTAACCCGGGTAGTCGTCGCGCCAACATTGATTTGCCAGCTCCGGGCGGCCCCATCATGAGCATGTGATGAAAACCTGAAGCTGCAACTTCAAGTGCAAGTCGAGCGTTTGATTGACCCCGAACATCGGCCATATCTGCGATTGCATCTACAACAACATGGGCACTTGGTACAGCAACATTTGGCCACGGTGTTCCATCAACTAAAACTTCAACTAGTTCCAATAGCGATGTGACGGGTCGTAATCGTAAGGGGCGCGCCAACATCGACTCTGCAGCGGCCGACGCAGCAACAACTACTTCAAACTCGGACACTGCATCGACAAGCGGGGCCATACCTGCAGTTGGACGTAGCGAACCATCGAGTCCTAACTCTGCGATGAACGCGCACCGTTCTGCAGCTTCTACAGGCACAATTCCTTCTGCTACCAACAAACCGACCGCAATAGCCAAGTCCATTCCTGCGCCACCCTTGCGTTCGCCACCTCCTGCCAAATTGATTGTTATTCGCCGCAGTGGCCATTCGAAACCACTTGACAACAATGCGGCACGCACACGATCACGTGATTCACGACACCCTTCATCGGGTAGCCCCACCACAGTGAAACCAGGAAGTCCCTTACCGACATGTGCTTCAACTGTTATGGGTGTTCCACGGGTGCCAAAAAGAGTGGCTGATCGGATAGCTGCATACATGTGCTGTCCCCTTTGGGTTCGAGTCTGTGATAATCGACTAGATGTGTGCGAGAAGGACTGCAGTTTTGGCAACAGCCATAGGTTTGATACTTGTGCTATCCGGATGCGCTGCCCCAGCACGCACAGGTTCGAGTTTCTGCGCACAACTTGGTCGTGAATTACCTGCCATTGGTCAGCCCATGGGTACGGGAACTGATGTGAGGGCCATGGTTGATCGTTACGAGCGACTTCTCAAGCGAGCGCCGCTCTCCATTGAAGGTGATTTTGCGATTCTGACCGGGTTGCTACAAGACGCATCACGCGTCGACCCATCTGACAAAGAGGCGCTTCAAAAAATGGCAGATGCCACATATGCAGCAAATCAGTCAGCGTTGAATGTGCGTGACTGGGTCAAGAGCACCTGTGCAGTTGATATCTCAACAGGGCTCAATATTGATCCGCCGCGTTTACCCACAACGACTATCGCTACGACAACCTCTACGGTTGCTCCGTAGAGATACTTAGCGAATTTCTCCGCGCTTCACGATCACTTTGTCAACAAGGCCGTAATTCTTAGCTTCTTCAGCACTGAACCAATGGTCTCGCTCACTATCGGCCTGAATCTCACCAACGGTGTGACCAGAGTGATGCGCAATAAGTTCTGCCATGCGCAATTTGATAAAGCGTGACTGCTCAACTTGGATTGCAATGTCTGATGCTTGTCCACGCAAACCGGCAAGTGGCTGATGCATCATGATGCGAGAGTTTGGCAAGGTGTAGCGCTTACCCTCAGCACCAGCTGTAAGAAGAAACTGACCCATAGAAGCAGCAAGCCCCATGCACACTGTTGCAACATTGCAACTGACGAACTGCATGGTGTCGTAGATAGCCATTCCGGCAGTGACAGAGCCACCAGGGCTGTTGATGTATAACCAGATATCCGCATTGGCGTCTTCGCCCTCGAGATATAGCAACTGAGCGCAGATCTGGTTGGCAATGTCGTCGTTGACATCCGTGCCAAGCATGACGACGCGATTTTTCAGCAATCTCGTGAAAATGTCGGAGCGAGGATCCCCTCCAGCATCGATGGCCATTGGGCTGACAGGAAGTCCAGAAGTACTCATAGTGGATAAAGGCTACCTGCTCGGCCAGAATAGACCCATGTCATCAACCCCCAACTTCTCGCCCAACACCGATGAACTCCTTGCCAACAACAACACATTTGTGGCCGACTTTCGCGATGCCGGGCTAGCCCTTGCGCCCAAGCGTCATCTCGCAATCGTTGCCTGCATGGACAGCCGAATGGACATCTTCCAGATGCTTGGCCTTGCCCACGGTGATGCCCACATCATTCGAAATGCTGGTGGAGTTGTGACCGATGACGTCATTCGCTCGCTCGTGGTGTCCCAACGCTTGTTGAACACACAAGAAATTATTCTCATTCACCACACAAACTGCGGACTACAAACCATTTCAGATGACGGGTTCAAGAAACAGATTGAAGACGACTGCGGTATCCGACCTAGTTGGGCTATCGAAGCATTCAAGGATCCGCACGACTCAGTTCGTCAATCAATGAACCGACTGGGTCATAGCCCGTTCGTGATTTTCAAAGACAACATTCGTGGATTCGTTTACGACGTAGAAACTGGTCAACTTCATGAAGTTGACTCAGACCCTCGTCACGTCCCCTAAGAGCGAGACACTCCGCTGACGATGACGACAATGCGTTCGTCATCCGACATGCTGTCCCGCATTGCAAGAACACCAGCGAAACCTGAAATTCCTGTGGCGCAGGAATTGAAACCGCCGATATTTCGAACCAAGTCATACGCACGGTGTAGATGATCTTCTGACACAACGACAGGCGAACCACCCGTGTCTGCCATGGCGTCAAGCACGCTGATCCAGTCGTACGTTTCGTCGTCCAAGATGCCGTCCGCAAACGATGACGGAGTCTCTTCCCATGGCCACATGCACTCGCTCCATCGCGGACCAGCATTACGCGCACCACCAGTTGCAATTGCGTTCTTCCATGCACGTTCTAATGGTGCACAACCTTGTGTTTGCACTGCATGCAATGTCGGATGCACGCCGGCGATGCGCATCGAAGAGCCAACACAGGCAGCCAATGCACCGCCGCCTGCCTGAACAAAGATGCGGTCTGCAAAATGACCCAACTCTTCACTGATTTCCCACCCAATGGTGCGACCACCATCAAGACACCACGCGTTCTCCGTGCCCTGAACTCCGAATGGAATCGCACCGGCGGCAACTGCTTCACGGAATCGCAGCACACACGGATCACCTGGCGGGTCTGTGTCACGTCGAGGACACACAACAATCGTTGCACCGAGCGTTTCAAGAGTTGCCAGAACTGCAGTCGACGCAGTTGGCGGAACATGAACCGCGATAGGCCACGCCATGGCAGCTGCCAAGGTGCTTGCAGCAATCGCCGCATTGCCACATGATGCAATCGCGAGCGATGGACGAGTTGTTGGTGTCCATGGCGCCCGACCCGCAGCTTCCACCATCAACAGATGAAGTAACTCAGTGAAAATGTGACGAGCCTTATGCGAACCACCCACATTGGCCGTTTCGTCTTTGACCCAAATGCCACCAGTGGCCGAAAACCCGAGAGCTTCTGATAGCTCGTCACTTCTTGCTAGTGGAGTTCGCAAAAAGCCAGTGCCCGCAATGCGCGACACTGCTTCATCGGCTGACCTGATGATAGAGACGCGCTCGGCCTCGCTTAGCCCTAGCGACTCCCCCAATGAATCAACCGCCAAATACCGACGAAACGCAAGGTATGGGTTGGCATCATCAGTGGGACGAAAAGGTTCTACTGATGATTCAAAATGCAGAACATGATGTCGGTCAGACAGCGATGCATTCGGACACAACCACGACAACGGAGTAGTTATTGATTCACGTGCACCACACACTGCACATACGAGGCCAGTGACCACGCCTGTCATGAATGACTACTTAGTAAAGCGAGCAACGCGCTGGTTGAACTCAGTAATGAGGTTGTCCCACACCGGAGCAAACCCGCGCACTGTGCGCCAGAACGATTGTGAGCGGCGAGCTTCAAATACGGCAAGCGGAGTGCCTTGTTGTTCCACCCAGGTGTAATAGCCAAGGTTAAAAATACGGTTGCGCTCACGTTCGGTGCAATCAATCATGTTGTCAGTGCTGACAGAACCAAGATGCTCACTGAAGACTTCTGCGGCATCCAACTCCGTGAAGCCCTTAGGGAAACGAGTAGCAATTGTCTTCTTGCGTTCGCTCGGATACAAGTCGCTGCCATCGGTGGCGATTGTGACGATCGCGTCGTTAGCACCGTAGCCCAACAACTTTGCTGTCTTAATTGCAGCAAGAACATTGCAAATTGCTGAAAAACCAAAATGCGTAAGTGCCTCAACGAGTTCTGGACTCGCATTGTGACGCTCCGCCAAATACTTCTGACCAGCAGGAGTGTTGAACAACACATCAAGTTCGTCAGTCGCTTTGTCGGTTACTGCGACTACAACGTCAGTGTTCATAATGTTCTGAATAAGCGGAATGTGCTTGTCGCCAATTCCTTGAATGTTGTGTTCCCCAAAACCGTTTTCCAACATTGTGGGGCACTCAAGAGCTTCAACAGCAACAATGCGCGTGCCATAAATATCTTTCAAACGGTCACCGGCTGCAATAGTGCCCCCAGAGCCAGTGGCAGAAGTACACGCTGCACGACGAATATCGGAATGACCATTTGCCTTCACATGTTCGAAGGCATGTGCCAACGCACGACCAGTAACTTCATAGTGTCCAACATGGTTTCCGAATTCACAGAATTGATTCAAGATGAAGTTGCCTGGGTCTTTAGCCATTTCATTACATGCGTCGTAGATCTCTTTCACGTTGCTTTCAGTGCCCGGTGTACGCACCACGTCGTCCCTATCAACAACCCATTTATCAAGCCAATCAAAACGCTCTTGCGACATACCTGCAGGAAGAACCGCAACACCGCGTGAACCCATCAGACGACTAATGGCAATACCGCCGCGTGCATAGTTGCCTGTTGACGGCCATACGGCGCGATGGCGTGTTGGGTCGAATTGGCCGGTAATCACCCGTGGCACGAAGCATGAGTACGCAGCCAAAACTTTGTGCGCTGTGATCATTGGGAACCTGTCTCCAAATACAACGATGATTGGTGACTCAATACCCGTCAACGACGGCGGCAGCACCACATGCTCTGGCACGGCAACTGTGTCGCCTGCCATGTTGTTGTACCAATGCACGCGAAACAAGTTGCGCGGATCAGCCGCATTTTTGTCAACACCCTTTGTGATGTCTTTCGCAATACGACTTGGCTCGGCGAGTTCTCCGAACATCGGCAGAACAATCTTCTGCTCGGCAAAGCGCTGCACACTGTTCTGCAACGACCCTTCGTCTAAAACATGACCTGCAAGCCCCAGTTGTTCTTCGAGAACAGAATGATCAAGGGTGGAATCAAGCGAGGGGCTGCTGGTAAGAGTCACCTGAACAGTTTGCCACCTCTGAGCCCGCCGTCCTCTCTTACATAGCGGTACCCTTCTCATGTCGCCGACGTGGCCCAATTGGCAGAGGCGCCAGGTTTAGGTCCTGGATGTTGAGGGTTCGAGTCCCTCCGTCGGCACTATGGATATTTCTCGTCTTCCGACGCCATGCCCCGTTATTGACCTGTCCGTGATGCGATCAAACATCGCTGCCATGGCTGCGGTGCACCCAGGTCGATCACTGCGTCCCCATGTGAAAGCACACAAGTGCTCAGCAATTGCTGCTGAACAAGTTGCTGTGGGTCACTTTTCTTTTACATGCGCAACACCTCGAGAAATCCTTGGATTGGTTGCCGCAGGAGTTGGTGACGACATTTTGCTTGCAAACGAAACAGTCGACCCCGCTCGCCTCTCTGCCCTTGCCGATGCACAATCATCTGCGCTCATCACTGTGGCTGTTGATTCGCTTGAGACAATTCAAGCCGCATCTACTGCCGGAATTCGAAACGTACTCATTGATGTCAACGTTGGGCTGCCCCGCTGCGGTTGCACGCCAGAGCAAGCAGGCTCGCTTGCCGACGCAGCACGTTCACTTGGTCTCATCGTTCGAGGCGTGATGGGTTACGAAGGCCACCTGATGATGCTCACTGATCGTCAACAAAAACAAGACAAGGTGCATGAAGCAATGACTTTGCTTGCACATGCGCACAACGATGTTGGCGGCGACATCATGTCTGCTGGTGGCACCGGAACATACGACATGTTCGCTGGTACCGCGGTGAACGAAGTGCAAGCTGGCAGTTATGCACTGATGGATTCGCAATACGCACAACTGCAGCATCCTTTTGCGCAATCACTCTGGATTCTTGGCACCGTGATTTCGGTTAATGCCTCATGGGTCGTCATTGATGTTGGCTTGAAGTCTCTCGGTATGGACCATGGCAACCCGACGGTTGACGGTTACAGCGTGTGGTTCTGTTCAGACGAGCACACCACGATTGCTCCGCGTGAAGGCACACCGACACCAAAGGTTGGCGATCGCATTCGAGTCACCCCAGCCCATGTTGACCCCACCATGGCAATGCATTCTCATGCGTATGTCATCGACAACGATGCCGTTATTGATGAGTGGGCAATTGACCTACGGGGTTGGTAACCCAAAAATTCGTGCAAGCAAATCTGGTATTTGAGCGAGAGCACGACCACGATGCGACACAGCGTCTTTTTCTGGCCCTGTCATTTCTGCAAAGGTGCGTCCGTCGCCATCTGCAGGAATAAATAGCGAGTCATACCCAAACCCGCCGGCACCGCTTTCCAATTCTGCAATTGTTCCTGCACATTCCCCGCCAACAAAATGAATATCGCCTTTTGATGACACGAGTGCCACCACTGTTCGAAACCGAGCAGACCGATTTGTTACTCCGTCAAGTTTCGCCAACAACAATGCGCGGTTCTCTGCATCCGTCGCCTGTTCTCCTGCAAAACGAGCACTTCGCACACCAGGCTCCCCATTCAAAGCCTCAACTTCCAGGCCGGTGTCATCAGCTATCGCCCACTCAGACGCATGGTTGGCAACTTCAACAGCCTTGATGATGGCGTTGCCTTCGAGCGTTGGAGCATCTTCATCAATGTCGCCAATATCTGAGGGACGCGCAACGAGATCAACCCACGACGGCAACATCCGTGCAAGTTCTTCAACTTTGTGCGGGTTAGCGCTTGCGCACACGATCCGCATAGCGCTAGTTATCGCGAGATCGGGCGAGACACAGGTGCCTCTGCCAAAAGATCTGACTGCAACGAAAAGATACGGCCAAGACCGATATCTGCAAGTCCCAACAACTGATCAAGATCAGGACGAGAAAATGCAACGCCTTCTGCCGTGCCTTGCACTTCTACAAACTTTGCTTCGCCACCGGCTGCTGGACGCAACATCACAACGTTCATGTCTACTTCTGCAGATGAATCTTCGATGTATGGCAAGTCAAGAACCGGAACTCCGTTGCAAATACCTACAGAGATTGCCGCAACATATGAATGAAGTGGATTTTCTTTAATTGAACCGTTTTGCACCAAACGTGTCATTGCATCGTGCAAAGCAATGAAGCCACCGCAGATACTTGCAGTACGAGTTCCCCCATCTGCCTGCAACACATCGCAGTCAACAACAACTTGACGCTCCCCTAATGCACGCATGTCACATGCCGCACGAAACGAGCGGCCAATGAGTCGCTGAATTTCTACAGTGCGTCCGCTTTGCTTACCTTTGGCAGCTTCGCGATCTACGCGCTCTGGCGACGAACCAGGGAGCATCGAGTATTCAGCTGTCACCCATCCTTTGCCAGAGCCCTTCATCCAACGCGGCACATCTTCATCAATCGATGCTGTGCACAACACGCGGGTACGACCAAATGACACCAAGACCGAACCGGCAGCCATGTCGGTGAAATCGCGTTGGAATGAAATAGGTCGCAGTTGGTCTACTGCGCGTCCGTCTGGTCGTGTCATGGCTTATTCCTTTGTAGTGGGCGCATTATGTCTAGTCGGTTTTTGATCGTTTCCACGGACTTGCCGAAGATAATTCTGGTCCGAGCAATCTGCGCCCGAAATCTGCAAACCATTCAACGTCTCCCGATGACAAGAACGTGTGATGTCCGTCGGCACGCGATGAAGACCGGAGGTTCAATGCGTCAAGCATCACAGCAAGGGCGAACGCCGTTTCGTCTGCACTAGAGACCAGCACTACGTCTGGGCCCATCACTTCACTGATGACGCGAGACAAGAATGGGTAATGAGTGCAACCCAGTAGTAGCGCATCAATATTGGCTACAACGACTGGTGCCAGCAAGCGTTCAGCAAGCAACATCACTTCGTCTCCACTTGTCTGCCCGCGTTCGACAAATTCGACAAATCCTGGGCATGCACATGCAGTTAACGACAACGAAGAATCGATATCGGCAAGTGCTCGCTGATACGCACCCGATGAAATTGTGCCGACAGTTCCGATAACACCAACACGCCTTGATCGCGATGCCAACGACAACGCATGTGCTCCAGGCTCGACAACACTGACAACAGGTACGGGCAGTTCCCCAGACAATTCGGTAAATGCTGCAGCCGATGCAGTGTTGCACGCAACAACAATTGCTTTCACGTTGTGGTCGTGAACCAAACTCCATGCGAGCTCGCGTGCAAACTCACGCACCTCACCAGCTGGTCTGGGGCCATACGGGTATCGACCCGTGTCTCCGATGTACACAAGGTCTTCGGATGGCAATACATCGATCACCGCGCGGGCAACAGTGAGCCCTCCGAAGCCGGAGTCAAACATCCCAATTGGGCGATTGTTAGTCCCGGTCATCTCTTCAGGCTAGGCGTAGTATCGTATCTCATGCTCGCTGCCACACTTCTCGCCCTTGCAGCAGCAGTGTTACACGCGGGCTGGAACCTATGGGTAAAGCAAAGCGAAGACCGATGGATTGCCCTGTGGGGCCAGATGACGTGTGCCGGAATCATATGTGCGGTAGTGCTTGTTGGCCTCGGCGGAGCCCACAACATTGCATGGTGGCCCCTTGCTGCAAGTGCCGTGATTCATTCGTTCTATGCCGTGTTTCTTGCTCGTGCATACAACCTCGGCGACTTCTCAGTGGCCTATCCCATTGCCCGCGGCACAGGTGCGCTTCTCGCCGCAATCGGCGGCATTCTGTTCTTGTCCGACCACTTATCAGTTTTGATGTTCGTCGGGATCGGCATTGCAGTTCTTGGAATTCTGCTTCTCGCGGGACCGTCCGACAACAAACATGTTGTTGCAGCACTGATGGTCTCAGTAACAATCGGTGCGTACTCCGTGATCGACAGTTATGGCTCCCGACACATGGGTGGCAACTTGTATCCGTTATTTCAGTCAACACTGCAAGCGGTGACTTTGTCAGCGTATGGTCTCGCAACGGGTCGACGTCATGACATGGCGATTGCGCTCGCTTCAACATGGAAACGATTTTGTGTTGCAGGCATTGCATCCGTTGCTACCTATTGGATGGTGCTGATTGCAGTGCAAAAGGCGCCCGTCGGCTATGTCACCGCATTGCGCGAATCAAGCGTTGTCATCGTTGCACTAGTGGGCACTCGCTACCTTGGCGAAAAAGATATGAAGCGTCGCGTTTTTGCTGCGTGCATCGTGGTTGCCGGACTCGGCGTTCTCATTGCTGGTCGCTAATTAGAAGTAGATGATTTTTTCGGCGCTTGCTTCAGCTTCATCAAGATCTGCTGTGTACGCACCAGTCGACAAATACTTCCAGCCACCATCACACACGATGAACACAATGGTTCCTTCGTTGATTTCGCCTGCGACTTTCACTGCACCAGCAAGTGATGCTCCTGCAGAAATACCCGCAAAGATTCCGCACTCTTGCACCAATCGACGTGCCCATTCAATGGATTCACGAGGACGAACAACACGCTTGCGGTCAAGAACATCACGTCCGTGCCAATTTTCGAACACTGGCGGAATGTAGCCATCTTCAATGTTGCGCAATCCTTCAACGCGCTCACCGAGTGGAGGCTCAACAGCAACAATCTTGATGTCTGGGTTTTGTTGCTTAAGGAATGTTCCGACACCCATCAAAGTTCCGCTTGTGCCTAACCCTGCAACAAAGTGAGTGATTTCAGGGCAATCGCGCCAGATCTCTGGGCCAGTACCTTCATAATGTGCACGTGGGTTTGCATCGTTTGCGTATTGATACAAGAAGCACCATTCAGGATGCTGTGCAGCCATCTCTTGTGCACGACTCACCGCGCCATTCGATCCTTCTTCACCAGGAGTGAGAATGATGTCTGCACCAAACACTTCGAGCATCTGACGTCGTTCAATGCTGACTGATGTCGGCATGAGAATCGTGATCGGATAGCCCTTCATTTTTGCAATGGCAGCTAAAGCGATTCCGGTGTTGCCAGACGATGGTTCAAGAATGCGCTGACCAGGAACCAAACGGCCTGTGCGCTCTGCGTCTTCAATCATTGATTTCGCGATGCGATCTTTCACAGAACCAAACGGGTTCTGGCTTTCCAATTTCGCTACTAAGCGCACATTGGGGTTCGGCGACAGAATCGACACATCAACCATTGGGGTATTGCCCACTAGTTCGAGCGAATTCTGCATTACAAAAACGGAGCCACCATTTCGGCGGACATCAGCAATGGGCATGTGCGCCTCCTATGGCTTTGTCGGGTTACCTCATGTAACCCATCGGGCTCTCGGGCTATTCCCGACAACTCTGGTCATAATTGTAACCTTTGATTCCGGAGTTGTCACTCCCTTAGTTACTTGTCACTCCTTTGATTACAAGGGAACGATGGTCTCTTCAAAGATCTGCTCGCCCACAATGCGGTAGGCCCGCGATTCGGGCGCTCCCCGCTTCAGGCTGACGATGATGTAGTGCCAGTCAGGATCTGGCGCCTGAGCCACGTCCGTAGGGCTTGGGTACGGGTCTGTGTGGGTGTGGCTATGAACGCACCCAATGATGTCGAACCCTTCAGCTTCAGCAGCAAGTTCGGCACGCAAATGCTCGTTCGGGTCAATGGTGTACACCTTGGCGCTGTGGGCCACGTTTGTGCACGCCACAAACCGGGCAACGCGATTCAGGCTGCGATCACCAATAAGAAGGCCACACGCCTCTTCAGGAAAGCAGTGATACGCATGCGCTGCCATTGCCTTAATGGCGCCGGACGGGACAAATAGTTGCGGAGAAAGAGACTCTGACATCGCCCCGAAGGCTAGCGGTACGCTTCGGTACCCATATGGCAAAGAGCCCTAACACCAATCTGGCGACCAATCGCAAGGCGCGGCACGACTACGAGATTCTCGACGTAGTTGAGGCTGGCATTGTGCTGCTCGGAAGTGAAGTGAAAAGCCTGCGCGGGGGCATGGTGCAATTGGTCGACGCATACGCCCGAGTGATTGATGGTGAAATGTGGCTTGATGGCGTTCATATCTCCCCGTACCGATTTGCCGTGGGTGCCGGAGCACACGACCCAGACCGCGCTCGCAAACTGTTGTTGCATCGTTCAGAAATTGAACGCCTCCATGATCGCGTTGCACGCGAACGCTTGGCTCTTGTCCCCTTGGCCATCAAACTTGTTGACGGAAAAGTCAAAGTTGAACTTGCGCTTGCCCGTGGTCGTCGCAAAGGCGACAAACGTCAAGTCATTGCCGAACGCGATGTACAACGTGAAATGCAACGCTCTCTTGGCCGACAACGCAAAGGCATGATCTAGCCAAACACGGTTGTGCCTCGCACACATACAGGCATGAAACAATCCGTCAGCATGCTAGAAGCATGCTACATTCCAAACATGCCCGCAATTCAAGTCAAGAACGTCCCTCAGGAACTCCACGATCAGCTTCGTGAAATTGCCGATCTACAAAAATGCACGATTGGCGATGTCATCCTGGAAGCAATCAAGCAAGAGATCAATCGACAAAAACATACCCAATGGCTTGACGAGGTATTCGCACACCCCACCGGACTCAAATCGACGCCGGAAGAACGTCAAGCTTTTATTGATGAACTGCGTGCCGAAAGAGATGCACGATGAAAACAGTCGATGCATCTTCACTTATCAACTTGTTGGCGTACCCCGACGAATTCAGTAGTCATCAAAACCTCTTAGACGACAATCTCATTGCCCCCGCAATTTTGGTGCCCGAATTCCTCAGTGGAATTCGAAAACTGGCCATCAGAAAACGCATTCCGACCAACCTCGTGAATCGCATCGTGACTCGATTTGAAGGCCTACAAATCGAGTTGTTCACAATGTCTGTATATCGGCGCGAGCTATGGGCAATGACCAAGAATTTCTCGCCCTATGACGCAACCTATGTCCTACTCGCCCAGACCACTTACACGCCCCTCATAACCTCCGATGCACGCATGGCAAAGGCCGCACAACGCAATACCGAAATCATCCTTCTCAAATAACCCCGTGTATTTGTGGCAGACCGGTGGCCTACACTGAAGCCTCACCAAAAACAATGGGGCTGACAGGTTTCGACACCAGTTTCGTTGTTCGTACGTGCGACCCGAATTGCTCAGATTCGTTAAACGGGGCAAAAAACAGAATTGCCAACGAGCAGTTCGCTCTCGCAGCCTAATTCTTAGGTTGTAGAG
>CAMDBY010000029.1 GCA_945889575.1 Bifidobacterium breve | reverse complement strand
ATAAACGTCTCCCGCGACGATTCCTTCTGCAAGTTGAGCACCCAACAACAGACCTGACCCGCGCACATGATCAATCTTTGGAATCGCCAACAAACCTTTAGTGAGTCGGGCACCCTGGCGTACAGCCAGTTCGTCGGCGTGCAGTCGCTTCATTTCTGATATCACAGCGGACACCGCTGCTGTTGCAAGTGCTGTGCCGCTGTATGTCGAACCATGGTCACCTGGTTGCAGAACTGCTGCGACGTCACGGCGAGCCCAGAGCGCACCGACAGGCATTCCGTTACCCATTCCCTTTGCCATCGTTACGGCATCAGGTGAAATACCAGCATGTTCAAAACCGAACCATTTTCCGGTTCTGCAAAACCCAGTTTGCACTTCATCAATGATGAGCAATAGCCCACGCTCTTTGCACAACTGTTGAACGGCTTGTAGATACGCAGGGTCAGCAGGAATGACTCCCCCTTCGCCTTGAATGGCTTCTAACATCACTGCGGCAACTGTTGGATCAATTTGTGCCCGCAGTGACTCAATGTCTCCGTATTCGCAATAGCGAAATCCATCTGGCATCGGCTGAAAGATTTCATGTTTTGCAGGTTGACCCGTGAGTGCCAATGCACCAAGCGTGCGGCCGTGAAAACTGCCATATGCGGTCACGATGGCATGACGACCACGACCACCAAACTTGCGAGCCAACTTGATAGCCGCTTCGTTTGCTTCAGCACCAGAGTTACAGAAGAACACTTGACCATCACCCGCGCCGGCATCATGCATAAGCCCGGAGATCTCAACAGCAGTCTTCGTTGCGACGGTATTGGCAAAGAAGTTCGATACGTGTACCAGCGTGTTGGCTTGGTCTGCGATGGCTTTAGCAATTACGGGATTCGCATGACCCAGAGACACGACAGCAATACCGCTAAGGAAATCGAGATACCTCTTTCCATCAACTGACCACAGTTGAGTACCTTCGCCCCGCTCAAACATTTCAGCTGGTGCGCCGAAGACAGGAATGAATGGGCAATAGTCATTCCCCTGATTTGCTGCGATAGCAATCGGATTTTCTAAAAATTGATGTGACATCAGTTGACTCCTGTAATCATCGTGCCGACGCCTTGATCGGTAAATAGTTCTAATAACAAAACATGCGCAATACGGCCGTCAAGAATGTGCGCACTCTTGACGCCGCCTTTGACTGCCTGCATGCAGCTCTCAATTTTTGGAATCATTCCTCCAGAAATGGTTCCATCAGCGATGAGTGCACCAAGGTCCATGACTGAAATACGTTGGATCAGTGATGAAGCGTCATCGATGTCTTTGCGCAAGCCAGCAATATCAGTGAGATAGATGATCTTTTCTGCACTGAGAGCTTCAGCAATAGCTCCGGCTGCTGTATCGGCATTGACGTTGTATGGCTGGCCGTGAACATCCACGCCAACGGTAGACAAAACAGGCACAAGACCATCGGCCAACAAACCTTCGATGACATGGGTACGAACCCGTTCAATGTCACCGACAAATCCGAGAGATGCATCGCGCGCAACACACTGCAACGTGCGCCCATCTTCGCCTGACAAACCAACCGCAACATTGCCGTGCGTATTGATTGCGCTCACTATTTGTGGATTCACTTGACCGTTTAAGACCATCTGAACAACTTCCATGGTGGCTGCATCAGTAACGCGCAGCCCATTAGAGAAGGACGACTCGATATTTAGCCGAGTCAACATGTCATTAATCTGTGGCCCACCTCCGTGCACAACGACGGGACGAATGCCAACCGTATGCATAAGAACAATGTCTTCAGCAAAGAGAGACAAGGCATCATGATCTGAAGTTCCCGCAATTGCATTGCCACCAAACTTCACAACTACCGTTTTCCCAGCGAATCTACGAATATATGGCAACGCCTCAACAAGAACATGGGCAGTTGATAAAGAACTCATGGATACACACCCACGTTCGACAGTCCGTAAGATTCAGAAAGTCCCAGTGCAACGTTCATCGACTGCACAGCACCACCAGATGCTCCCTTGGCCAAATTGTCAAGCGCAGCAATCACCATGACATATCCAGTACGTTCGTCGAAACGAGCAGTTATATGAACACTGTTCGAACCAAGCGTTGCTTTTGTAGAAGGACTACTTGGCCGCACCACGACGTATTGCTCGTTTTTATAGAACTTTGCGATTGCAGCCAACAATGATGCTGTAGTGGGCGCATTGCCTTGAGGACGTGCATAACACGTAGCCAAAATGCCTCTGTTCATTGGAGCGAGGTGTGGAGTGAATAGAACTTGCGCACCAGTGACTTGCTCAATTTCTGGCGTGTGCCGATGATCAAGTAAACCGTACGCAGTGAAGTCTTCATCAATCGTTGAGAACATCGACGAGTGCTTTAGTGCGCGACCAGCACCGCTGACACCAGATGCAGCATCAACAATGACGCCTAACGGACTGATGATGCCCGACTGAACCAGTGGCGTCAATGCCAACGAGGCGGCAGTGACATAACAACCAGGGGTTGCAATGAGTCTCGCGCCGACCAATTCAGACCGATACAACTCTGGTAATCCGTAGACCGCTTGAGCAAGAAGTTCTGGTTGCGTGTGTTCGAATCCGTACCACTGCGGGTACAACGATGCATCTTTCAATCGATACGCAGCAGACAAGTCAATGACGACCCCGACCCTGCCCACCAACTGCGGAGCAATCTCAAGTGCCGCCTCATGAGGCACACCCAGGAACACTGCATCGAGACCGACAAATCTGTCAGCGTTGAATTCTTCGAACACGAGATTCGGATACGCAGCTGCCAAGGACGGGTACAACACGCTGGCCAAAGTGCCCGCCTGTGAATCCCCTGTGGCGCAGACCACTTCTACTTCCGGGTGCTGGGCGCACAGCCGTAACAGCTCTGCACCCGTATATCCCGATGCTCCAATGACGCCTACTTTGACCATAAGTGCATTATGATACGGGTTAGTGAATGATTATGCAACAACCATTCTGGGGCCAGGAAACCTTCTAGTGGCCACTGCGGACACAAAGGACCCTCATTTTGCGCGGGCCGTCATCCTTCTGATTGCGTATGCGCCAGACGACGGAGCAATGGGGCTCATTCTCAACCATCCCCTCACTGTTGACCAGATGGATGACAATTCCCCGATTGCCTCGTGGATGGAATCGTCACAGTCGCCACCAACAATCTTTCTTGGTGGACCTGTAGAGCCAAACGGATACATCTGCATGACTCCCAACTCTGCGTCACTCTCTGGACTTCGCTCAGTCGATATTGAGTCCATCAGTCCTGTTCATCTCGATGGGCCACATCGCGTGTTCCGGGGTTATTCAGGTTGGGCCGCAGGGCAACTAGAAGATGAAGTCACTTTCAAGAGTTGGTACGTCGTTGAATCACGATCGACTGACCTTCTGACCAAATCTCCAGACACTTTGTGGAACGAAGTACTTCAACGACAAGAGGGTCCGTTGAAACGTCTCGGGCTCTTTCCCTTAGACCCTGAAGTGAATTAAGCGCGAAGAGTTGCGCCAGCTTTTACAGCGGCAGCAACACATGACTTCTGAAGTTCAGCTAATTGCGATTCCGTGAGTGTTGCTTCAACACCTTGTACACGCAAACGGAATGCAAGGCCGCGAAAGCCTTCTGCAACACCTTTGCCGCGGTACACATCGAACAAGTCGATACTGACTAATTGTTTTCCTGCCGCCTGACGCAGTGCGCGCTGCAACGTTGAAGCTGGCACCGTGTCTTCCATGACAAACGCTAGATCTAAGTCGCTCGACGGATACCGATTGATGTCTTTTGCCTGAACCGGTTTTGGTTCTTCATTAAGAATGACTGTTAGATCAACTTCAAGGATGCTGACACGTCCTTCAATTCCCAGAATGTCGAGAACAAGCGGATCAATTTCGCCAACTACACCCACTACCTTTTTGCCGCGGGCAAGTGTTGCAGAGCGCCCTGCGTGTAGACCAGCAGGAATTCGTGATTGATCAAGTTGGGTACCAACAGAGAGCGCATCACAGATTGCATTCCATTGCGCCAGCGACGTCTCCACGTCGCCTCCGGCAACAACGATGACTAATTGCTCAGTCTCGTCAGGGAGTTGCTGATCGGATTTCGGATACACATGACCGATCTCCCACAGTCCTATTTGAGGGGCGCGATGAGATTGGTTGTATCGCAACGAACGAAGAATTCCGGGACGTAGCGATGTTCGAAGAATCGACTCTTCAGCTACTAATGGGTTAGCGATGCGCAAGACATTGTCTTCTGGGAGTCCAACAGTTGCTAGATCCCCTGCGGCAAGAAAAGGAGACGGCATTGCTTCATCAAGCCCTAGTCCAACAAGAACTCGTCGCAAGATACGACGACGCGCTTGCATGTTAGACAAACGCCCGTGAACAGTGGAGTTAGGAACGGTCTTACCAATATTGTCGTAACCGAAATGGCGAGCAACTTCTTCAATTAAGTCAACATCTTGTGTGCAGTCTGGACGCCACGTAGGAACTATTGACGTCACCACATCGCCTTTTATGGTTGTTGCAAAGCCAATCGAATTCAGAATCGAAACAATCCGCTCAGATTCGATGTGTACTCCGAGAAGGCTTTCGATGCGTGTCACAGAAACATCAACCGACACAGGAACAGGACAAGATGTTGTTTGCACCACAGTGGCTCCGCCATGAAGTGTCACATCGGGACATGTCTCGCGAAGGATTGTGACAAACCGCTCAGCTGCTTGTTGCCATGCGTTCGGGTCCGTTCCACGTTCGAAGCGAATAGATGCTTCAGATCGAAGTCCGTGGCGAATTGCCGAATAACGAATCGGATCTGGCGAGAACCATGCGCTTTCAATTGCAAGTGTCGTGGTCTTATCGGTGATCTCTGAATGAAGATCTCCCATCACGCCAGCGAGACCAACACCTACGTTGGTTGCTCCATTGCAAATCAGCAAATCGTCAGCATGCAGATTACGAGTTTGACCGTCAAGCGTTGTGAGAGTCTCCCCTTCAGTGGCTAGACGTACGCGGAACGAAGATACAACGTCAGCGTCATAGGCATGATTCGGTTGATTCGTCTCCAACATCACCAAGTTTGATGCGTCGACAACATTGTTAATAGATCGCATACCTAGATGTGCGAGACGACTTGCCACCCATCGCGGAGACGTACCGACAGCAACACTGCTGATGTAGCTAATGGTGAAGGAACCACACTGCTCGGGCGCATCAATAGTGACATCTAAAGCCTTGTTGCTTCCGTGGGACAATGCTGCAATTCGTGGACCACGAAGGGGCACACCGAAATGTGCAGCAAGATCGCGCGCTACTCCGAGATGGCCCCAACAGTCAGCACGATTCCTAGTGAGGTCAAGGTCGAAGATGACATCGTGTTCGATACCAAGAACATCGAATGGGCTAACACCAAGTTGAGAGTCTGCTGGAAGAATCAAGATGCCAGACGACTCATCACTGAGTCCGAGTTCGACTTCTGAACACAGCATGCCTTCAGAATCAATTCCGAGAATTCCTCGTCGGGCAATCTCCGTGCCGTTTGGCATGGTGGTTCCAAGTGTTGCAAGCGGGACTACATCGCCTGCCTGCATATTGGTAGCGCCACACCAGACGTGGCGTTCTTCGCCATCGCCAGCATCAACGAAACAACGGGTCACTTTGGCAGCATCGGCATGCTTTTCCATTCGCACGATACGCGCAGTAACGACACCCGGAACAGGAACGCCGACAACGTCCATCTCTTCAACAGCGAGACCAAGCGAGTTGAGCGCAAGTGCAACAGCATCTGGATCGTTTGGCAGGTCCGCCATCTCACGAAGGATAGAAAAAAGAATTTTCACGAGAACTGCTCCGTGAATCGAACATCATCGGAATACATATCGCGAATGTCATTGATTCCGTGACGCTCTTTTGCCATGCGGTCGATTCCGAATCCGAATGCGAAACCACTCCACTCGTTCGGATCCAAACCACCAGCTCGCAAGACGTGCGGGTGCACCATTCCGCATCCGCCTAATTCAATCCATGTCCCGTCGTGGCGACGAATATCGAATTCGGCACTTGGTTCGGTGAATGGGAAATACGAAGGACGCAAACGAGACGTGAAGCCTGGTCCAAAGAAAGCCTTAGTAAACGACTCAATAGTTCCGGCAAGGTCAGCAAATGTAATGCCGCGGTCAATGACCAGCCCTTCAATCTGATGAAAGACAGGCATGTGCGTGGCGTCTGGCGTCTCTTTGCGAAACACGCGTCCAGGCATGACGGCATATATCGGCGGTGGCCAATCTTGCATGACGCGAATCTGCACTGGCGACGTATGCGTACGCAAGACAACACTTCCATCGACATCTGACTCAACGAACAATGTGTCCCACATACTGCGTGCAGGATGCGAAGGCGGCATGTTGAGTGCTTCAAAGTTATAGAAGTCAGTTTCTACTTCCGGGCCTTCTGCAATCTGGAAACCAAGCCCAATGAAAACATCTTCCAGACGCTCCATTGCTTGCGTTACTAAATGCATACGACCGAGGCGACGCTCAACATTTGCTGACATAGCAATCTCGCTCATATCGACACGCTCGGATTCGATCTGACTTGAGAATTCTGCAGCACGCAATTCACGTGAGCGGCCATCGTTCGCGACTCCGAGAGCCGTCAGCGCATCATTAACTAACTGACCCAGTTCCTTTCGGACCTCAATATCTGTCACTTTCCCAAGCGATGACTTAATCGACGCAATGGGCCCCTTCTTGCCAGTCAACGCAGAGACAACGCCTCGCAATTGATCAGACGTAGCAGCATCGCGGATTTGGACTAGGCCATCAGCAAGAGCCTGGGCAAGTTGCCCGTGTTCGGGAGTTGATGCAGATGTCATAACGAAAGAAACGCTACTCCCCGAGTACAGATCTCACGGGGAGCATTAACCGCGAGCGTGGGCAATATGCATGGCGATGACCGTGCCAGCCATAGCAACGTTCAGGCTTTCAGAACGGCCGACCTGTGGGACAGTGACCCACGAATCAACATGCGACTCAGGATCAAGTCCGCGTGCCTCGTTACCAAGCACTACACCGACAAGGCCGCTGAGGTCTGCTGTGTAAATCGACTCGGGGTTCAGACCATCGTCGTTGTCATGTGAGGTTGTGCCAAGGAGTTTTACACCAGCCATTTGTAATTGATCAAGAGAATCGATCTGCCAGATCGGAACATGCAACATTGCGCCAGCCGATGCGCGAAGAACTTTAGGAGACCACGGATCGACAGTAGAACCAACGAGAATGACACCACTTGCACCAGCGGCTTCAGCACTACGTACCAGTGTTCCGAGATTGCCAGGGTCTGCTACTTCAACGAGAACTAACAGCCAGTCGGAAGGTGAAAACGACAATGGTCGTCCGGTCGGCATTTCACACACTGCCATGATGCCCCTAGGAGACTCCGTGTCGCTGACTGAATTGAAGGTGCGCTCATCGAGAATATGCGTGTACACGCCAGTTGCTTCATAACCGTCATAATCATCGCGAACGAATTGATCAACGAGAACAAAACCCGCAGCGACAGCTTCTGCCACAAGAGTTGGCCCTTCAATGACGAAGGAACTTTCTTCATAACGAACACTGCGACGCCCGATGAGGCGTCGCAGTCGTTGAACCCGAGGGTTTGCTGAAGAGAGTGGAAGCCGGCTCAGGCGAGCGCAGCCTTTGCAGCCACAACCAAAGCCGAGAATGCTTCGGCATCGAATACAGCAAGATCGGCCATGACCTTACGGTCGACTTCAATTCCTGCTGCATTAAGACCAGCGATAAAGCGGCTGTATGAAATGTCGTTCAAACGGCATGAAGCATTGATGCGCTGAATCCAGAGACGACGAAACTCGCCCTTCTTTGCGCGACGGTCACGAAAAGCGTATTGACCTGAGTGCAATACCTGCTCGTTAGCTGCGCGGAATGAACGGCTCTTATTTCCGTAATAACCGCTTGCCTTCTCGAGAATTGCCTTGTGCTTCTTGCGGGCATGTACGGCCCTTTTGACTCTTGCCATGGTGTTACCTTCCTAAATCTTTCTTGTATCGATTAACGCATGCCCAGCAAGCGCTTGATGTTCTTGGTATCGCCAGGATCCACATCGGTTGTGCCAGCGAGACGACGTGTACGAACACTCGACTTTTTTTCGAACAAGTGCTGACGGTTAGCTTTTTGACGGCGCAACTTTCCTGTTCCCGATACTTTGAAACGCTTTGCAGCGGTCTTGTTTGTCTTCATCTTTGGCATGTCGTGTTTCCTCTATTCCTGAACTTCTGATATTTCTTCTAATATTTCTTCTGGTTGAACCACATTTTCAACAACGGGTGCTGATTCCTGTGGCTCGTCCCTATCTGACGATTTCTTGACTGGCTTCTTGTCTGGTGAAAGAACCATTGTCATATTTCTGCCTTCAAGTCGCGCCTGGGTTTCCACCTTGGCGATCGATCCGAGTTGTTCGATTGCTGCATCAAGGATTTTTGCGCCCAATTCAGGGTGCGCCACCTCGCGGCCTCGAAACTGCAGAGTTACTTTCACTTTGTGTCCGTCTTCGAGGAAATCACGCATGTGACGAACCTTGGTATCGAAGTCTCCCTTTCCGATCTTTGGTCGGAACTTCACCTCTTTCACGGTGACGTGGGTTGTCTTCTTACGAGATTCCTTCAGCTTTTGTGCTTCTTCGTAACGGAACTTGCCGTAATCCATAATGCGACACACTGGCGGGTTTGCAAGCGGAGCAACTTCGACAAGGTCGAGGTCTAACTCACGAGCAAGGACAAGTGCGTCAGCCGTGGTGCGAACACCAACTTGGCTGCCATCTGGACCAATGAGGCGAACCTCGCGCGCACGGATGCGTTCGTTGTAGCGCGGTTCACTCGGTGGCGTAACTATGACTGTTCACTTCTAAGCAATGGGCAAGCCCTCCTCTGTATCAATACCGCATGATGCGATATTTTGCGCCAGTGCGCAAAGCAGACACAGAGCGACAGAATCGCTCGCCTTCTCGACCTGCCGCAACCTAATGGCTGGACCGGTGGGGGCAAATGCCCCACTTCGCTCAGTTGACGCCAGTTAGGGTATCGGCACATGAGCACTGACCACACCATGTCCCCCACAGATTCCCCGAAACTAGAAATGGACGAAGGCACCGCCGAGGCCCTCGAGGCTGTTGCAGAAGCTCGTCGGCGCCTCGCTGAGGTGCCGGCAGCCATCGTTGTGGCAAATCATGCCATGGGACTGTTTGAACTAGCCGCCATTCACCTGTCCGCAGAACCGGCGCGCTTATCCGATGCCCAGGTAGCAATTGACGCTCTCGGGCTGCTTGTTGATGGCCTTGGAGAGCGCTTAGGAGAGCATCACGACACTCTTGTGGCCGCTCTCGGAAACATACGAATGGTGTTTGTCCAGAAATCGTCTCCGCCTACACCGAGCGAATAGAAACAGCTTCAGGGCGCGCTACGCGAAAGCCCATTCGAAACACAACTTTTCGCCCCACTTCAATTGTGCGAGAGCCATCTGCAATGGACACACAATGGAATGGCCACACGACAGATGCAGAATCAGTGATCTCGCCTAATCCGTGAGCATCATTGAATACAGTCACGGTACCTGTGAGTTCTTCGCTCAGTTCTTCAGAATGCATTGTCTTAATGGATGATTTTTGAAATAGGAATTTCGAGCAGATCAGATGCACCTGCGTCTATGAGATCTGGAATCAATGTGTTGATTCCGCGTTTTGGAACTACCGATTCAACCGCCACATCACCAGAGGCCAGACGAGACACCGTAGGAGATTTTGCTGCGGGCAACAAGGCAAGCACTGCATCGAGCGACGACTCTGCCACGTTCAATTTCAACAGCACTTTGTCGCGAGCCTCAAGCGTTCCGGTCAACAATGTCATGATTTGTTGCATGGCGTGCCGTTTTACCGGGTCGGCATATGACTCTTTGTTCGCAATCAATTCCGTATAACTGGTGAGAACGGTGTCAATAATGCGAAGTCCCGAAGCGCGTAATGCTCTCCCCGTCTCGGTGATGTCAACGACACAATCGGCGATATCAGGAATCTTTGCTTCACTTGCGCCGTAGCTCAGACGAATATCTGCCTTGATGCCCCGTTCGGCAAAATAACGACGAGTCATCTCTGGATATTCTGTAGTAACGCGAACTCCATCTTTCAAATCTTTCGCGGACTGAGCAGGTGAAGAATCTGCCACGGCTACAACCACCCGAACGGGCTGCGATGTGGCTTTTGAGTAACGCAGTTCTCCGAGACTGACAACATCGCTCGATGTTTCTTCAATCCAATCGCGACCCGTGATGCCGATATCGAACAAACCCTCTTGAACATACGAGGCAATCTCTTGCGGACGAAGAATTCTGACCGACTCAACACGGGGATCATCGATTGATGCTTTGTATTCAACGGACGAGGAGCGCACAACCGTAAGATCAGCTGCATCAAACAGAGCAAGTGTTGCGGTCTCTAACGACCCCTTAGGTAAGACAATTTTCAGCACGAGTTGAGGCTAGCGAGACATCCCTTCGGCTCAGGGATGGTTTTACGAAGAGTTAGGAAAATTGAATGATTCCGTGGTCGCTACGGCCACGCAGCCACGCCGCAGCGTCCATGACTGCTTTACCTTCTGGTTGTACTGCGACCAGTCGTACCGCCCCGTCACGCGTGCCAACGCATCCGGCCCCATTGCATTGACCAGGGCTCAACTGCACCGTGTCCGTTACAAGTTCAGCTTTGATGACTTTCAATCGTTGAGAGCCGAGCATCGTGTACGAACGGACTGCTCGAACCCTGCGTGACACTTCAATACTGGAAAGGTTCCACTCGAGACGAAGTTCTTCAGCGCTCACCTTGGTCGCATACGTTGTCTCACCCTGTTGAGGGACTCCCGCCCCTAATCCGACGTTCAATGTTTCAACGAGTAGTTCAGCACCAAGTACCGCGAGACCTGCAGTAAGGGTTTCGGCTGTATGCGTATCAACAATGTTGATCTCTCGCTGAGCAAACACATGACCGGTATCAAGTGTTTCTTCCACATTCATAATGCACACACCAGTACGAACATCCCCTGCCAATATGGCTCGTTCCACTGGGGCTGCTCCGCGCCAACGCGGCAATAGAGAAAAATGAACGTTGATCATTGGTGTGTGCGAAAGAACTGATGCCGGAATGATTTTGCCATACGCAACAACAACGCCAAGCAGACCACGGTCAGAATTCTCATTTAGCCACGTCATGTCATGCGACACATCGATTGCGTTATCGATTGCTATCTGTTTCACCGGACTTGGCGTGGTGGACGAACCACGACCGCGACGTGCATCGGCTCGCGTTACGACATGAGCTATTTCAAAACCACTACGAATCAACTCTGACAGGATCGTTGCGGCGGCGGCAGGGGTGCCAAGGAATACGAGAGGGCGAGCCTCACGAGTCATAGCTACTTCAATCCGATATGGCGGGTCTCTCCTTCAGAGGTTCCCCCATCAGCAATGCGCTTGTATTCAGTCAAAGCTTCTTCACGTTGATCTGGTGTCATACGTTCGAACATTAAGACGCCATTCAGATGATCAAGTTCATGCTGGAACAAGCGAGCCAGTAACTCATCTGCTTCGATCTGAATTGTGTTTCCACTAAGATCGACTGCTTCAAGCAGAATTTCTTTTGGTCGAAGCATTTCGACATACAGGCCGGGGATTGACAAACACCCTTCGTCGTAGACCCACTCGCCACGCGATTCAACTATTCGAGGGTTCAACAGGGTTACAGGGTCACCATCCACGTCGTACACAAAGATCTGTTTCTGCACTCCGATTTGCGGAGCAGCCAACCCGAGACCTGGGGCTTGGTACATTGCCTGCAGCATGGCCTGAGAGAGGCGCACGATTTTTCCGTCGATATTCTCAACTTGCTCGGCTACTGAGGTGAGAACAGGATCTCCGAAGGTGCGAATGTCATAGGCCACAATCTGAAAGGCTACCTGCGGAGACAACATGCCAAAGAACACCCCCTCATCTTCTGACCCTTCCCCACAGCACTATTTTTCTGAAACCCCGCAAGCCGCCTCGCGGCGTAAAGAGTTTGCGGTAACTGGAACTGAAGGCGAGTTGACACTTTCTACAGATGCAGGCGTCTTTGCCCAACACGGTCTTGACAAAGGAACGTCTGTGCTCCTCGAAGTCATGGCAAAACATGATGGCGCACCAATTCCCGACGGATCATTTGTGTGTGACATCGGATGCGGATCAGGCGCGATCGCACTCACTCTGGCGGTCCGATACCCCGAATGCACGGTCTACGCAGTAGACACCAATCAACGTGCTCGCGACATTTGTCTGGAAAACGCCACACGTAACGGTCTCAAAAACATTGTTGTGAAGGCTCCCGAAGAGGTCGACCCGTCAATCAGGTTTGCAGTCATGTGGACGAATCCTCCGATTCGTATCGGTAAGTCTGCGCTCCATGATTTGCTCGAATTGTGGCTTGCACGACTCGATACCGACGGA
>CAMDBY010000028.1 GCA_945889575.1 Bifidobacterium breve | reverse complement strand
GGCTCAACAATCGCTGTATTAGCAATTTCATACAAATGCCATGGTCCCGATGTACCAACTTTTGCTAAGTCGGCTTGCTCATCGGCCTTTGCAATAGCTTCCGCTGTATATGCCATGTAATAACGAATACCCATCATGCGCATGTAGGCAACGCCCTTCACTGCATCATTGTTGTCGTAACGCAATTCCCGAACCGGATTACTGCTCTGTTTCGACAACGCCGCCGCTGATATGAAGTGATACGGAGTAGAACCAGCTGCTTCAAAGAAGAGCCCTTCCATAGAGCCGATGCATCCATCGGTCCAATATGGAAGCAACATCAGCGCCATCGTGGTGCCGTATTTATTGAGATCGCCACTATTTTCCCACAGCGCATGACCACAACCATGTGCAGGGTCTTCTCCGAGGTTCTTCATTGCTTGCACAACACCGTTGTATTCATTGAAAGTTGTCTTGCCTTCGTAGCCTTCAAAGTTCCAACGAGACCAACCGTCTGAGAATGCCCGTTGAGCAGGAAACGACACAGGGCCCCAACCATATGAAGTGCCCGTTGCGTTCGACTGCAATGTTGCAAATGGCAAACTCTGATAACGCACACCGAGTACGACAAGACAGAAGGCCGCTACAAGCCACAACAGTGACGTTGAAGTATTCATTGTCGGTGCTGATGGAATCTGCAATGGGTTGCGTTGTACAGCGATAGTCCGACGAATAAACAGACCTGCTTCGTATGCGCCGATTGCAGCCAACATGTAGCGCAGCAGATACAAGAAAGGCAAGATGCGCGGGTTCCAAAGCAACCCGATTACTGGCAAACCACCTTGTGCAACTTTGACGCCAATCATCAATACGACGATGTACACACCCATCCATATGCCAAGGAACCGTCGTCGATAGATCGAACCAACAAAACCGATGGTTGCAAGCGTCATCAATATGATGTCGAGCGTTGTATTCAAGGGAAAGTACATAGCCCACATGGTCTTGAAAGATCCACCGCCTGGCTCTGAGCCGTACTTCATGTCGCTCATGAATGCATGTCCGCCGAGAAACGGAACCACCCAGAATGCAGAGAGACAGACAGCACAACCCAAGGTTGTGATACCGAACTTCAAGCGCTGCCGATCAGGGCGCATGAGGAGCATCAACACTGCCCCGCCGAAGACAAACAACAACACGATGCCGTGGCTAAGTGCTGACAATGCAATAAACAGTGCCGCCCAACCGCGGTGTTTGCCATCATCTAGACCACGCGCAAAAAACCCAAGACCCAAAATGGCAAAGGCCAATGCTATGGAGTGCGAGAACTCCCCCGCCATGGTGGAAGCGATGTTGCCACCATAAATAGTGAAGCTCTCATCAAAGAGAAACATGGTGGCACCAACAACCATTAATTCAGGTAATGGATACAGCAATTTGCTGACGCGTCCCATGATGTACACACACGTTGGAAAGGCAACGAGACCGGCGGCAACAATAATTTTGAATGCAATTCCGTACGGCAAAACAACGTCCAATGCCACGATGGCTAGTGCCGGTACCACCATGTAAAACCGGTACACAGGTAGCCCGGCATACCAGTCCATGCTCCAACCTGTTAGTCGCCAATGAGGCAACAACACATCACGTAAGTACGCGGGCCCCCACACATGAGCGCCCATGTCACCACCCGTTGGTGTGTTGTTCCGCAAAATCAAATCAGGATGAAGAACTGACAACACCATCAGCGTTGCACCGAGCAACACTGCAGTGGTGCTCATTGACTTAAATGTGGCTGTCCATTCCTGTGCACGAACGGAAGGTCCAGTTGTCTCCTGCTGAATGTCGGAGGTGTTGATTTTGGTATTCATAATTCTCTACAGAAGCACTACAAGCGCAAGCCCTGTTGCGTTGAAGGCCATATGGGTGACAATGGACGTACCTATTGTGCCAGTTGAGTGACGTGCCCACCCCAGCACCAATGCGAAGGCAAATAACCCTGGAAATTCCACTGGTTGCATGTGAATTGCTGCAAACAAAGCGGCGGTGGCCACTATTCCTACCGTGCGGCCCCATGTCGCCACCAAACCAGGCTGAACCACACCGCGGTACACGATTTCTTCCACGATGGGTGCCCCGACAATGACAACGAGACCAAGCAGAACAACCCAGCCCCCGCGTGCTCCATCAACAAGATCAGATGCACGCTTTGACACCTCATCAAAAGAGAAGGCCTCCGGAAACAAACGCGCAAGCGGCCAGTTGACTGCGTTAACCAAAATAAGTTGACTCGCGATTCCCAATGGAACACCAACCACTACATCACGACGCAGAAGAGTCGCACCGATTGTTACACGAAAATTTTTCCATGGCACTTGCAAAAACTGAGAAGTTGCAAAGAGATACACACACCACATTGCGGTTGCGCTGAGTGCCACATCAAGGGTGGACATGTCAGTACTTGAAGAGCCACCATTCCCCATCACTACCAACACGAGAAGTGATGCAAAGTTTGCTACTACAAACGCAGCAAGCCAGAACAGCAGTACCTGGCTTGCTCGTGATTGACGCGACGCCATCTGATCCAAAATAATTACCCGGCGAGGCGGCCAGGGCTGTACACATGAACCCGCTGACGGCGATCTTCTAAGTGCCATCCGCAGGGAGCTGTCAGTCGATTCGCATGCTGGTCACACAGGTCATATGAATGTGGATCGCGCTCAGGGCTGAGATCATCAAGCCAGACCTGAGATCTCGCATACTGATACGTCAGTGTGACTGTGGCGCAATGCACACAGCCTTGTCGGGTGCATTGCCTAGCCATCACAGAAACGGTAGTCACCGTGTGCCACAAATTAGGCGATGCCGCAGGTACGAGGGCTGACGGCTCCCGTAGCATGAACAGATGAGCGATATCCCACCGCCCCCTCCACCATCACGCAACCCACAAGGCCGCAACCCCATCAAAGGTCTGCGCAATGGCAAGCCCGGTGCCGACGGTAAGCCGCCTGTGCCCAAATGGGCCATTTGGGCCATTGTGGCAGCGGTAGTTGTCCTCGCTTTCGGTAGCCAATTATTCGCGACACCCACTGGTGACAAGCTCACCTATACAGAGTTCCTCGTTCAAGTGAAAAACGGCGACGTCAAACAAGTCGTCATCAACAACTCCTCGAACATTATTTCGGGCACTCTTCAGTCGGGCACAAAGTTCACCACAACCGGATCAGTAAACCTCAGCGATGCTGATGAACAACTGTTAAAGCAAATGGGAGTCGACTATTCGTTTAAGACGCCTCAAGCCAACTTCATCACCAGTTTGTTGCCCATTATTCTTCCGTTTGCTTTTGTCATCGCATTTTTTATGTGGATGCAACGTCGCGCCATGGGGCAAGCCGGCAGCATCATGTCTGTTGGTAAGAGCAAGGCCAAGGCCTACCAAGCAGATAAACCATCAACCACCTTTTCCGACATCGCTGGATACGACGGCGTAAAGCTGGAGATCAAAGAAGTTGTTGACTTTTTGCGCAAGCCAGAACGGTTCAAAGAAATCGGAGCACGCGTTCCGAAAGGCATCTTGCTTGTTGGCCCTCCGGGAACCGGAAAGACGCTCTTCGCTCGCGCCGTTGCTGGTGAAGCAGGCGTCGGATTCCTCTCTGTCACAGGGTCTGACTTTATGGAGATGTTTGTTGGTGTCGGTGCAAGCCGTGTTCGTGACCTCTTTGCACAAGCAAAGAAACTCGGCAAGGCAATTATTTTCATCGATGAAATAGATTCCATCGGACGTAAGCGTGGAGCAGGACTTGGTGGCGGTCACGATGAACGCGAACAAACTCTTAATCAGTTGCTGTCAGAGATGGACGGCTTTGAAGCCACCGAAGGCATTGTGATTCTTGCGGCCACTAACCGCCCTGATGTTCTTGATACCGCACTTCTTCGTCCAGGACGTTTCGACAGACAGATCATTGTCCCTCTTCCTGAATATGAAGAACGTCTTGCAATCTTGAAGGTTCACTCACGCGACAAGCGCATGGGAACAGACGTCGACCTCGAAACAATGGCTCGTGCTACACCCGGAATGAGCGGTGCTGATCTTGCAAACCTCGTAAACGAAGCAGCCCTTTTTGCTGTTCGTCGTGAGTCGCTTGCCATTGAACGCATCGACTTTGAAAATGCACGTGACCGTGTTGTCATGGGTGCGCGCCGCGAATCATTGGTGTTAAACCCTGAAGAAAAGCGCGCCACTGCGTACCACGAAGGCGGCCATGCAGTATTGGCAGTAGTGCTTCCACACTCTGATCCATTGCATAAAGTCACCATCCTTCCTCGCGGAATGGCTCTCGGTGTCACATGGACATTGCCAGAAGAACGCCATACGTACTCACGTGAATTCTTTGAGGATTTAATTTGCAAAGCAATGGGTGGTCGTGTGGCCGAAAAAATCATTTTTGGACACCTCAACAGTGGTGCAGCAAACGACCTTGAACAAGCAACTGGAATTGCGCGCCGTATGGTTCGCGAATGGGGCATGTCAGACAAGATCGGCCCAATGGCGTGGACCGGAAATCAACAAGTCTTCTTGGGTGAAGATCTCATGACTAGTGGTCGCGAATACAGCGACTCAACAGCACAACTTGTTGACGACGAAATTTCCCGCATCTTGCTCGAGCAAGAAACACGCGCGCACGAAGTGTTAATGCGTCATCGCCGTGGACTTGAATTGGTTGCTGAAGCTCTACTTATTGAAGAAACTATCGACGGACCAACCGTTGGTCGTCTGGTGCAACAAGGACTTGATGCACCAGCAACAAGCGACGTTCAGGCTTAGTTAACCGTGCTCTTGACATGAACCAGGCGAACTGCCAGGTTCACGACATTCAGCTACTGCTGCCCATAAGTCTTGTGCTTTAACAGGCCCTAAAAACCCAGCTTTCACGACTCCCGCAGCATCTGCAACGACCAATGTTGGAACGGCTTCGATCTTGTAACGAGCATGCATCTGCGGATCAGTGGTGTAATCCACTCGCACTACTGCGACATCGTGTGACGACAAGACTTCAGCTTTCGTAGCGACATCATTGCACGTATTGCATGTGGCTGACGTAAAGACCACAACCAACCATGGCGCTTCTGGCGACGCAAAATCGTTTCGATCAAGTTGCACTGGTAATTCAAAACCACCCTGTGTGGGTGCGTCGTTCTGGCGACGACGTAGGAACCACGACACCACAAGAGCAACAATCATTGCGCCTGCGACCGTGAGAATTCGTACCATTACCGAGACCTTATGGGAAGCGCTCCCACTATTCCGAAACCTACTAGTCCATGACCTCGAGTAGTGCGTCGTTGCACAACCACCGGGACTGTTGCAGTAATGGTTACTTCCCCATCTTTTACATCCGCTGGTACGTCAATACTGATCACCGATGCTGCACCAAGTGCCACATCAACAAGCAGAGGCAATTCCACCTCGCCACCAGGACCACTCGCCGACACCGTAAACGTTCCATCCATTCCCGTTGTGTTCACAACTGACAAGGCATTTCGTGCACCATTAGACAATCCACTTGGAATTCGCCACTTCTGTGACACCAAGCCACCAGGAATTCCATTTGTGATAGCCGTGAAAGAACTTCCACCAACTCTTTGACTCAGTACATGTTCCACCACCACCGGAACATTGTTCACAGCCGACACCACCATCGCGTGGTCTCCCTTAGGTAAATCTGCAAGAGAATCTGTATTGGTTGCAACAATCCCACCAGCCGGAATATCGATGGCCGTTGAAGGTGCTGCAGCTTTAGAGGTTTGGTCAATCCCCAGTCCATTAGTGATCCCCGCCCCAAAGAATGAAACATTGACCTGCGCGGGAGAATCTGACGGGTTAAAAACCATCAATAATTCAGACACCATTGCACCCGTACGACCAGACGTAAACCACCAGTCACGCAAGGCCATGGGAGTGCCCACAGTGGTGGAGTACCCGAGTCGTCCTGCACCCAGATAATGCTGAATACGTGATGCAATTATTTGACCCGTTGATGCCTTGACTTCAACTGCTAATCGCGCTTCGTTTTGAGCACCGGCATCGGCCAACGAAATACTGCGGGATGAACGCGCGTCCAAAATAATTCCCTGTAGTGATGCAGGAGTTCTGCGACCATTCGTCGTGGTGTACGACACATTGACTACGGCGCTTTCAGGAAACGGATTCGTCAGTACCAATCGTTGTGTTGAACCTTCTGCTGTAAACCCATCAGCGAAGTACCACGTACTCGAAGTTTGCGAAACACACTGAGATGTCACATCACCCGCAGCATAAATAAGTTCTTGCTCTACTGAGCCAGACGACCCAATAATTTCAACGACAGGAACAACTACACCGACCGTTCGCCCGCGAAGGACATCTACTTCTTTTCGTGATCGCGCGGTGACGGTAATTGTTTCTGCATCTGCTGGTGAATTGCTAAGAAAATTAATTGTGGCAGTCAAGTCACTGTCACTTGGGTTAACAATGACGACAGATGCACTGCTGATTCCGTCACCCGCAGCTGCGCCAGGGCAGAACCATGATGTACTGATACGAGTTCCGTCTGAAGCCTGTGGGAAACCTGCAAATTCAACGATGGCAGATGATGCACCCACCGATTGTTTTCCGGAATGACGATCGACCACAACTACTACTGCGCTGACCCCACAGAGAAGCACAAACGCAACAACACGACGTAACAACTTCACGACGATTCCTCGCTCACGAATCTCATGACCGGGGCATCAAGGGATGAAGACACCGAAGAACTCCTACGAGACCTTCGGCGTGGCCGTACAAGCGCGAAAAAAGCCACTACACACCATGCTGCAAACTGCAGCAACACTGAAAGAGAATGAACAAGACTCGAATCAAATGCCAGTCGGATATTTCCGGCACTTGCCACGTCATACGCATTGGTCAAACCAAAAGCTGGACGCGCCTCGATTTTATTTCCGTCCATGGTGAGCTTCCAATGGGTACTAAACGGAACTGAAAGATGAATGGTGCCCGGCTTCACGGCAGCCTCAATCGCACCTTCTGGTCGAGTCTGAGTCGGAAGCGCAGTCGCGCCAGAAATATCTGTGGCAATCATTGAAGTCGCACCAGCAAGTTGACTGCTGGCAGCTCCAGATGCAGTCAACATTGACCGCACGGGCACCCACGACGCATTTTCGAAAATCACAAGATCTGGCGATGCATAGAGGCGACGTAAATCGAGTTGTCGCGACAATGAATCAATAAGTCCACGTGGCGCGGCAATTGGATCACCGCGTGTGGATTGTCCTCCATCGACGATTGGAACAACAATGAACCGAACAGATAATGGCGCGAGGAGCCGCCCGGCGCGGGCTGTTTGGCCACGCACAATTCCGTATAAAGCAGCAACAGCATTGTCACGCGCACGTGTTGGTGGGGTTTCCCAAATTTCTTCCAACGTGGGAGCAGCGCCATTGACCACCGAGTAAGAAATGCCCCATCCAAAATTCAACGAAGCACCAGGCAATACGCGTGAGTCGCCAATAAACATGGTTCGATACTCCCCTGACGTTTGTACGTCAGGCAATTGAGCCAAGAGTTGAGGCAGCGCAAGTGACGGCTGACTCCAACTGCCATTCAATGCATTAACCGAAACCGGCACAAGTCCAACCGCAAAGACAAGAGCAACTATCGCACTGATTGGTTGGCGCCAACCAAACCTCGCACGACGCAAATCGACAACGAGGGCCGCACCCATTGCGCCTGCGCAAATTGCAATTCCAAAAGCAACGGGCACAAGCAAAATTGCAGGTTCGGGAAGATGTACTGGTAGTAACGCAGAATCATCAAGCATTGCTACGGCTAGACCAAATGCAACGAGGCTTGCGCCACGCAATACCCAACCAGATCGAACTCCGTGCACCAGCAACACTGCTCCAATCACAACTGCATACAACGTGACAGTGGCTGACGACAATACAAATCCACCGACGTTGAACGTTGCTAACCCGATGAGACCAATATTGCGGCCAGATTCAACGGGTGCACCGGTAATTGCTTCCCACCATCCAGAACGAATGTACGTACCGGCCCACGGAAGATTGAGAACCACGCCAGACACAATGACAGCAGCAGTAACAACTACCCAACGCGCCGCCCATTTAACTTTCGTGCCGTGCACAACACTGACCACAGTAAAAATAATTGTGACTAGCGGCACAATAAGAACGACTGATGGTTCAAAGGCAATCACTGTTCCCACCAACAGCACCAGGCATGCGAACCATTTACGCCACAGCGCAGCTGGTGCGACTGCCATTAATTCTTCTGACAATTCCTCATCAAGGTCTGCGTGACCCACCAACATGCGTAACAAATGCACCATCCACGGCAATGTTGCATACATCAACAACGCACCCCATCGCCCAGACGATATTGCTGCATATGGCAACGGCACAGCTGCGTAGGCAGCAGTGGATGCAATGCGCGCTGCACGTGTACCCAAGACCGATGCAAAACGCCATACGCCGAGCCATCCGGCCAATGGCAAGAGCGCGACAAGAAGGGTGTGCAGAAGTCCCATATTGCCCAGCGTGGTCAATGCGCTGGTCGCAAGTATTGCAATGCCCGTCGGCACCGCAGAAACTTGACCAAATCCGGCCCCCCACCAACCAGAGGTATAGGAACGCACTAGTTCACTGGCAGATGCCGTGATTGGCGCCATTTGGCCGACGGGTACAACCCCGTTCATAAACAAGGCACGTGAACCAACAAGAAAAATAGTTGCGAGAATTCCCCACAACCAATACGCACTACGTGGCGTTGCTTCGCGTAATTGGCCAGCTGATCGTGATTGCACTTGGCCCGCTTGTGCCGCGCGACGTCGTAAGAAATTTGCGATGTACGCATTCCCCGGCAGTTGCAATGCCCGTACCTCGTCACCAGACACTTGGCGATGTTCTGAAATGGCATCACGACGCTCGCGAATACCTACAACACCGAACGGCAAGAGTAATAATCCACGCATCTCATCAACAGCCCTGCGGACACGACCCGTTGCAATCAGAATAAAGAACCGTGACAGCGTCAGAACAAACATCTGTACCAATGTGGCAAGCAACTGAGTTGCGGAAGTCAATGAGGCAACCGTTCTGACACGAACTATTTCGTTTTCAAGAAAATGATCCACATCGCCTGGATTGTTGACTGATTGAGATGAGCTCTCGCGATGGCGTCCGACTGCACTTGGCACCACCATGACTCGAGCAGCTGTTGAATGGAGCCGCCAACAGAAATCAAGATCCACTCCAGCGACAGGAAGTTCGGGGTTGTATCCGTTAATCGTGGCAAAGAGATCAGCTCGCACCATGATGCATGCAGACGAGACAACAAACACGTCTTGCACAGCATCGTGCTGCTCTTGATCTAGTTCGCCATCATCTGCAATAGGCAAACTATTTCCGAATCGGTCTACTGCTATACCGACACTTTGAATCATGCGGGGGTCATCCCAGTACACAAGCTTCGGGCCAACCGCTCCAGCATTTGACCGATACAACTCTTCGACAAGGCAATTGATTGCATCCGGCGCGAGCGCGACGTCATCATGAAGAAAACAGAACAAGCCGCTGTTGCCATCCACAAGATTGAGGACCGAGTTGCACGCCGCACCGAATCCCGGATTTCCACCGAGGAAACGCACAACCGCCGAGGGCAAATTAGTGGCAACCACGTCGAGAATTTCACGTGAGATGGGGTCGTCTTCAGCCCCCGTTACAAGGACGAGGCTTTGCAGGGCGTTGTAATTCTGGCCAGCAAGGCCCTGAAGGGACTCTGCTAGCCATTCGCCCCTCTCGTGTACGACCATGACGGCCACCACCGGGGGTAAGGAAGAAACAACCTGAGGCTCTGTCACGCCGTAGCGAGGTTAGTGCCACTGGTGCTTACCCCATGGGCAGCAGGGTCAGGCTCCCCGATTTCCCTTTGCCACCCGAGTTTGCCAGATGCTTGCAAAAGTAAGCACTAGTGGGTACTCTTGGTGTATGAACAAAATTTCGTTCCCCCACATCACCCTTCCTCACGTCACCATTCCTGGCCTTGATCGCCTTCCCAAGGTTGACCTATCAAAGATCGCTGTTCCTTCCTTGCACTCAATTGACCTCACGTCGCTTGATATCTCCCGCCTGAACCCATCTGCACTTCTTCAGAACCCTGTGGTGAAACAAGCAACCGAGATTGGCTACACGGCAGTCGGATTTGCAGTTCTTGGATTCCAAAAACTGCAAGTGCGCCGCGTTGAGTTGTTCGATGCCATAAAGGCACGCAACAACACTGCTCAATAGCTCGCAAACTACTTACAGCTTGATCACTCGCTAGAGAAGTAGCCTTCTCTTCGTGTCAGATGCGGTAGCCCCCGAAAGAACTTCGAGAATTCCACTTCCCGAAGGCACGATTCCTGTTGGCATCGGATTATTTATCTCTGGCTGCACGGCGTATGCATTCTTCAAAGTTGGCCAGCTTGCGCTTGGTAAGGAAGATTTCAAACCAATCGTTGCATTGTGGTTCACCACCTTTGCTCTAGTTCCCGGGTTCTTCATGCCAGTGGAACAAGAAATTGGCCGTGCACTTGCACATCGTCGCGCATTAGGTCAAGGTGGGCGTCCAGTTGTGCAGCGCATGTTGCCGTTAACAATAGGGCTTGCAACAATTCTCCTTGTTGCAGTCGCTGCATCATCTTCGTGGCTCACGTCTGACATGTTCGACGGACATTGGGTTGTCACACTCTCTCTCGTCTTAACTATCTGTTTTTATGCGCCAATGCATATGGCGCGAGGCATTGCGTCAGGTTCCGGTCGATTCGGCGCGTACGGCACAGTGATGGCAGTAGATGGCCTTGTTCGCATCACGGCCTGTGTTTTGCTGTGGCAGTTCGGCGTAACGAACGTTGGCGCATACGCACTATCAGTAGCGGTATCTCCCATAATTGCCGCAGGTGTTGTTTTTGTACGCGGGGAAACAAAAACCGATGACGGCCCACCCGCGACGTATGCCGAAATTACGCCGAATCTTGGTTGGTTGTTATTGGGCACCATTATGGCTGCGGCGTTAGTCAATGCTGGCCCGCTTGGTGTTGATTTCCTAGCTAATGCAAGCGATGCCGAGAAGGTAACAGCGTTCGGTAACGGAGTGCTGTTGTCGCGCGTTCCGCTGTTCTTGTTTCAAGCAGTACAAGCTGCACTTCTGCCACGGCTTGCACGTCTTGCAGCCAAAGGCGACCTTGCGGAATTTCGTGAAGGGTTTTCATTACTGCTCAAAGTTGTTACTGCAGTTGCCGTATTAGGCACCGTGGGTTCATTTCTACTTGGGCCACCAATTCTGAAGATGGTGTACGACGGAGGACTTGATCGGCGCACTCTGACATTGCTTGCACTTGCGAGTGGCTTGTACATGCTTGCGCTTGCTGTATCGCAGGGAGTTATTGCTTTGCAAGGTCACAAATATGTTGCAGCTGGCTGGTTGTCAGCAATGATTGGCTTTCTTATCGTCACTACTGTTGCATCTGATGACTTGTTCTTGCGCGTTGAACTAGGTCTTGTTGCTGGTTCAACAGTTGCTCTCGCAGTCTTTTCCTACGCACTACGAGCGCGCATGAACGCTGGCGCAATACCTGATGCCGAATCAATGATTGATGGCGTTCTGGATTTCCCCCTAGAGGGATAACGCATTATTTACGAAGGCGAGCGGTTTCGATTTCCATATCGTTCTTCACCATCATCTTCACGAGTGTGGGGAAATCAACTTCAGGAACCCAACCCAACTTGTCGCGAGTCTTGGTGGGGTCACCAATGAGCAAGTCAACTTCTGCTGGACGAAAGAATCGCGGGTCTTGGCGCACGTAATTGTGCCAATCATCAAGTCCGACTTCTTCAAACGCCAATGTGAGAAATTCTTCAATGGAATGTGCCTCACCGGTTGCGACCACATAGTCGTCTGGTTCTGGCTGCTGCAACATCATCCACATTGCGCGCACGTAGTCGCCTGCGTAGCCCCAGTCACGTTTTGCATCAAGGTTGCCCATGACCAATTCTTTTTCAACACCCAGCTTGATACGAGCTGCTGTGTTTGAAATCTTTCGCGTAACGAACTCGAGTCCACGACGAGGACCTTCGTGGTTGAACAAGATGCCCGAACAGGCATAGATGCCGTAGCTCTCGCGATAGTTAATGGTGATGTCATGGCCAAACACTTTTGCGCAGCCATATGGCGAGCGTGGGTGAAACGGTGTGAGTTCGGTTTGCGGTACTTCGCGAACTTTTCCGAACATCTCTGACGACGATGCTTGATAAAAGCGGATCTTGTTGTTCTGAGTGCCGCCGACCATGCGAATGGCTTCAAGCATGCGCAACACGCCAAGACCAGTGATATTCGACGTGTGTTCCGCCTGCCCAAATGAAATAGCGACGAACGAGATAGCGCCAAGGTTGTATACCTCGTCTGGCTGCACGTATTCAAGAGCGTTCACCAGGCTGGTGAGATCAGCTAAGTCACCTGGCACCAGTTCGACATATGGGAACTCATCGCGTATTTGCAGAGCGCGAGGGTTGTTCTGGCCCTTCAGCATGCCAAAGACTTGGTAGCCCTTCGAATGGAGAAACTCAGCTAAGTGCTGGCCATCTTGGCCGGTGATACCGGTGATAAATGCGCGGGGCATAACTGGACCTCGTTGATCGATAATCGGACTTGACAACCGTACCACCGCAGCCCTTTTGTTCAGGTGAACCCTCCCGCGAAACAAACCCCTACGCTTGTCTCAGGATTATGGTGCTGGCTGGGGGCGTGGGCGCTGCCCGTTTTCTCTCAGGACTAATAGGGGTGGTCAACCCAGCAGATGTTGTGGCTGTGGTGAATACCGGCGATGACACCGAACTTCATGGATTATCCATCTCTCCCGATATCGACACCGTTATCTACACGATGTCTGGCTCAATAGACCCCGAACGTGGATGGGGCTTACGCGATGAAACGTGGCGAGCTATGGGGGCGCTGGAACGATTTGATGCCGTGCGCCCTGCCGGGTCTGCTGCCGCACCGCGTTGGTTCAATCTTGGTGACACGGATCTAGCAACACACTTTTACAGAACCGCTCGTGTTCGTGAAGGTGCAACACTTCAACAAATCACTGAAGAACTTCGCATTGCATTTGGGCTATCAGTAGCTGTGGTTCCCATGTCGAATGATTCAGTACGAACAATTGTTCACCTTGCGGATGGTCCTGTGCCCTTTCAGGAATATTTTGTGCGCCTGCAGCACAATGTGCCAGTGACTCGTGTTGAATTTGTCGGAGCAGAGTCAGCGGCATTTATTGATCACTCACTTCTCACTGATGCAGACACAATTGTGATTGCACCATCAAACCCCATCGTGTCGATTGCCCCTATCCGCGCA